>JAIBAG010000005.1 GCA_019695305.1 bacterium | reverse complement strand
CCCCCACTTTAACAAATCTAACTCCCGCACCCAAAATAACCCAATCTGACACCCCCATTTCTGTAGCAGAGGTTGTAGCAGGATTTGGACTCAATGAATTAGCATTGCGGGAGTCTATTCCCGAACTGGCCGATTATCTCGATTGGGCCGAAGCGAGTGGGTTGCAGGTGCGGTTTGTAAATGATGATGAAGGCGAAGGAGTAGGGCATAGTTTACCTAATCAACAAATCACCATTAACCGCAATGCGGCGGTATTAAGAGGTGATCCGCTGGTTTTAGTTCAAACCTTGGTGCACGAAATAGTGCATCATCAAACACAAATGGAATGGAGTAATTTGAAAGGAGATGCGTTACTGGAACGAATACAAGAATTAGCCCCCGATGTCACATCCCTGGAAGTGTTTTGGGCGAATAGCGATTTGCAAAAAGCCTTCTTTGTAGAGTCCCAATTACAATCCGAACTCGCCGCCTACGAAGCCGACATGCGCATGGCCGCCCAGTTAGAACGTTTTCGCCATCCGGGCACAACACTGAGTGCCACATTGCCTGATGGCAGAACCGTAAGTATTACCTCGCAAGATTTCCTAAGCGATCCCGATGCGGCAAGAGCCAATCTTGCTACCTGGCTTATGAATCATCAATTTACCAACGAAGGCCACACCGTCACGTACCAGCAGTATTACGAAACCATGTTTGATGGGTGGATGAGGTATTCACGGGACAGTGGAACTGTTGCTGCTCCAACTTCGATGGCTAATTTGATGGCGGCTCCACCTCAATCACCTGAATACAAAGGTATTGGTATAGGTTCAAGTAATAGGCCAGGGGTTCATGTTGCAGATGATGGTTCTTATGTGGTGATGGATGGGAATTTTGGTGATTATACTTTTACGAGCGACAATGGACAAATAAGTGCTTATGGCGTTACGAATTTAGGTATACCTAAAAGTAGTAAGCAATTTACGGAAGACGGTTTGGCCATTATAAAAGTAAGGGATAATAATGTTGACGGTGGTGAACTTGTTTATCAAATATCCATCGATGGCATGGGAGGTACACCCCAGGCTCATCAGGCCATGCAAGCTACTTTGGCGTATTTAACCATGCTATTACAGGCAGGCGAAAGTGTAGAGGAAGCCTTGGCAGGCACGCAAAAAATTTTAAAGGATGATGGATATACAGGTAGCATAGCCTTGGGCATTGATCGTTTAACTCCGCAGCCCAATGGAACTGTGTTGTTGGAAACCTGGACTTATGGCGATGTGCGCGGTGTGGTGTTTAGGCCAGGAGAGGGCGAAGTATTTAGAACGCACGATGCCAGTTTGGTGCAATTTTTAAGGGATATGCAGGCAAATAATATTGCACCAAATATGGTTACCCATACAAACATCCAAGAGTGGGTACAGCAGCATTATCCTGGCGATACGGCAATGGAGAATAGAATGAAAAAAATGATGGAGAATGCCAGAAGAAGATATACCCCTGTTATTCCCTCGGTTGAAAACGATTTTGATCAAGGGAAACACCCTTTGGGATATGTTGTGCTTACTTCCTTTGGAGCTAATAGTCTTGGCCGGCCCTATTACCAAAAGTTTATAATGCAACCCGGCGATCGTTACGTGCGTGGTAGTGATGGTTTGTGGGATAATGCCACAGCCTCCGATGTAGAGAGTTTGGTTACTGATAGATTGCAGGGGGACGCAGGTGTTACTTTAAATGATGTTGTTATGGAGAACATGCAAAACGGCGATTTACAGGCCAGGCCTGATAATTACCATTTTATTCTTACTGATGTGGCTGCTTTGCCCTCAACGCCATAATCATTATTCGGGCAGCCCCTATGAAGTGGAAGCGCTTTTTGCCCAGTGGCGGGCGGGGTATGATGCGGGGCCGCAGTGAGGCAGTGTTTGAATATTTTTATTTTTTCTCTTGAAATTTGTAATGGTATCCATTACACTATAACCAAGTGATTGTTTCTTTTAAACATGGCGGGTTGGAAGATTTGTTTCATAAAGGACGTTCCAAGCGGATTGATCATAAACTTGTAAAACGTATTTGTTATTTGCTTGATATTCTGTCTGCTGCAACAAGGCCAGAAGACATGCGTTCTACTCCTGGTATTCATCTGCATCGTCTTAAAGGCATGCGGAAAAATGAATGGGCTATTTCGGTTAATGGGCCATGGAGGATCACGTTTGAATTTAAAGAAGGCCATGCCCACAGTGTTAATTTGGAACAATATCATTAAAAGGAGATACTTATGATCCCTAAATTCAGAAGGCCCACACATCCGGGAGAAATCATCAAAGAGATGTATTTAAAACCTCTAGGTATTACGCAGGAAAAATTTGCCAAAGCCTTGGGAATCTCCAGGCCACGGGCCAATGAGCTGGTTAATACCTGGCGCTCTGTTACCCCCGATACGGCCATCCGTTTAAGCAAAGCTTTTAAAACCTCACCTGAATATTGGCTGAACATGCAAGCCGCCGTGGATCTTTTTGATGCTCAAAAACGGCATCGTTATAAAAATATTCGCCCGTTATTAGCCGCCTAAAAATGGAAGTGGTCTATTTTTAAACTAGTTAATCGCGCAAAACACACTTCCCAATAAAGCCAGAAAAAATTTACTTGTGGCTCTGAGAGGGTGAAGTGGAAGTATCTCCAGTGTCAGATACACCTGAAACACTATGAGAAATGCTGTTAAAACTCTATTTTCTCACCAGTTTCCAGGACAAGCCTTTTAAATTCCGATGTAATGCTGTTCAAATCTATTACATCCACACGGATAAGGAGATTGGATGCTTCAAAGGCATCCTTTAAGGCAGAGTGTTCTTTGAGAGTAAGAGGTTTCCCCGCATCCACGGCAATATCCAAGTCGGAGTGAGGCTTCACAGGTCCGTTCACACGGGAGCCAAAAATAACAATTTTCGCTTGTTGCACAAGATTGCCTTATTAAGGTTTTCAAGGGCTTGGCTTAAAGAGGAGAAGTCCAGTTTTTTATCCACTTGAGTCATAAGAAAAACTAACAAATAACATTTTAAAACGCAATTCCAAACCCACTCATCTCTTTTTCAATAATTTTGGCCCAACCTTTATTGGCTTTGGGCGAAGCAGGGGAGGGATGACAAATACTGAAGGTGGAAATACCCGTATTTTTAAGGCTAGCCTCGGCTCTTTGATGAGCAAACTGTCCCACACCAATCACCGCTTTGGGTTTTAAAAAACGAATTTGCTCTCTTAAGGCTTCGTCACACAATTCGAGAAGAGCCTCTCTTTCGGAAGCAGGCAGTTGATTAGGGGTTCTGTTTTTAGCAGAGGCTTCCATAAAAACGAGGGGGCAATAATTAACAACGAAAAAACGCGAAAAAAATTTATCAGGCGTTTTGTAGCGCTCTTTGGCCCAACCCCATAAACGCTTGCCACTCACTTCGGAACGTTGACAACTAAAACCTTCGATAGGTCTTTTGGGATGCTCATCTTTGGGTTTTCCTACAGCAGCGTTTATTTTAAGCCAATTTTTAACCAAATCCATTTCTCCAAACGGAACCCCATTCTGCGCCATACCCCACGGCCCTGGGTTCATCCCCAATAAAATATAGGGCACATTTTCACGCGCGTATTTTTGAAGATACTGGGCATACGACTCCCACGCATAATCCAATGGGTTATACACATGCGTCACCGGAGAGGAAAACGTGAGTTTACCAACTTGTTTGGAAAGTTTTTGGGAAATATCGAGGAGAGTTTGCATAAAAAAAGGGGCATCCTAGGATGCCCCTTTGAGCTTTATTTCGATTCCTCGAACTCTGCATCTACCACATCATCATCTTTCTTTTTGCCTTCGGCAGCCGGTTCGTTGGCGGCATCGCCAGGGGCTTTAGCTTCGGCATCAGCGGCTTGCTTGTACATGATCTCACCAATTTTAAAGCTGGCTTGCTGTAGAGCATCCAAATTGGTTTTAATGCTGTCGGCATCGCCACTTTCGATGGCTTTTTTGGTGGCTTCTAAGGCGTCTTCGATCTTTTTTACATCGTCGGCACCCAGTTTATCTTTGTGTTCCTTTAGATTTTTTTCAACCTCATGCACCATGGTATCAGCACGGTTTTTTGTTTCAATTTCTTCACGTTTCTTTTTATCTTCGCTTTCATGCTCTTTGGCATCTTTCACCATGCGGTTAATTTCATCTTCCGATAAACCGGAGGAGGCCGTGATGGTTATTTTTTGTTCTTTACCAGTGGCTTTATCTTTAGCGCTCACGTGCACAATACCGTTGGCATCAATATCAAAAGTAACTTCTACCTGAGGCACACCACGAGGAGCCGAGGGAATACCATCTAAATGGAAGCGGCCCAAGGTGCGGTTACCACCGGCCATTTCGCGTTCGCCCTGCAATACATGCACTTCTACGCTAGTTTGGTTATCGGCCGCGGTAGAAAAAACCTGCGACTTTTTAGTAGGGATGGTGGTGTTGCGTTCAATCAGCTTAGTCATCACGCCACCCAAGGTTTCAATACCTAAAGAAAGCGGGGTAACGTCTAGCAGAAGCATGTCTTTCACTTCGCCTGTTAATACACCGCCTTGTACGGCAGCACCGGCAGCTACTACTTCGTCGGGGTTTACGCCCATGTGGGGTTCTTTCCCAAAAAACTTTTTCACTTCTTCGCGAATACGCGGCATGCGTGTTTGACCACCCACTAAAACCACTTCTACAATGTCGGAAGGTTTTTTGCCGGCATCAGCCAAACATTTTTTAACAGGTTCAAACGACTTAAGGATGAGGCTTTCGCAAATGCTTTCAAGCTTTGCGCGGGTCATTTTAATGTTTAAGTGCTTGGGGCCACTGGCATCGGCAGTTAAGAAGGGCAGGTTAATTTCGGTTTCTAGAGCGCTGGAGAGCTCAATTTTGGCTTTTTCGGCAGCTTCTTTAAGACGTTGAAGCACCATTTTATCTTTAGAAACATCAATACCCTGATCTTTTTTGAATTCGGCAATAAGATAGTTAATCAGCAATTGGTCAATATTATCACCACCCAAATGTGTATCGCCGTTGGTGGCAACCACTTCAACCACGTTTTCGCCTACTTCCAGCACCGATATATCAAAGGTACCACCACCAAAATCGTATACGGCAATGAGTTCATCTTTCTTTTTATCTAAACCATAGGCAAGGGAAGCGGCGGTAGGTTCATTGACAATACGCAACACATTAAGACCGGCAATTTTACCAGCGTCTTTTGTGGCTTGACGTTGAGCATCATTGAAATAGGCGGGTACGGTGATAACGGCATCATTTACCTTTTCGCCCAAATAATCTTCTGCGGCACTCTTTAATTTTTGCAATACTTTGGCCGAAATTTCGGGAGGGGTATATTGCTTTCCGGTAATATTCACAACTACATCATTATTTCCCTTTGTTTCTACTTTATAGGGAACCATTTTGCTTTCTTCGCCAACTTCATTAAACTGGCGGCCCATAAAGCGCTTAATGGAGTAAATAGTATTTTCGGGATTGGTGATTGCCTGACGCTTTGCCGCCTGACCCACCAAGACTTCACCGTCTTTGGTAAAGGCCACAACCGATGGGGTGGTACGGGCGCCTTCCTGGTTAGGGATAATTTTGGGTTCAGAACCTTCCATCACGGCTACTACTGAATTGGTTGTTCCAAGATCGATACCGATTACTTTTGATTTTTTAGACATATTTTTGTTCCTTTTATTAATTTTTAAAGCCACTCTATGGGCTAATGTGGCTAAACTAGGGCAGTTTTTACTAATGTCAAGCTTTTGCCCTAAAAAATTACAAAAATTTAACCTTGGATAATTGACAAAAGCTAAAAAGTCTATAAGTAATGGGAATTCTTTAGTATCTGACAAATCAAATTGATTCATTTTTGCATCAATTTGTTTGATCAGAGACTTATCCCGTTTATCGGGATGAGAAATACCCTGTAAATCATACGTCTATGAAACGTGATTATTACGAAATTTTAGGCATTACTCGAACTGTACAGGAAATTGAAATTAAAAAAGCTTATCGCCAAAAAGCGATGGAGTTTCATCCCGATAAAAATCCTGGAAATAAAGAAGCAGAAGAAAAATTTAAAGAAGCCTCCGAAGCTTACGAAGTGCTATCAGACCCTCAAAAACGGCAAATTTACGACCAATACGGCCATAACGGATTGAGTGGTACCGGTTTTCATGGCTTTTCGGGTGTAGACGATATTTTTAGCTCGTTTGGAGATATTTTTGAAGATTTTTTTGGTGCTCGTGGAGGGCGTCAGGGTGGCAATAGAACCAGAGCGCGTCGTGGTGCCGATGTACGCTACGACATGGAGATTGAATTTTTAGAAGCCTGTTTTGGTACCGAAAAGAATATCAATCTCTCGAAAAGCATTACCTGTATTGAATGTGAGGGCAATGGTTCCGAAAAAGGCACCTCGCCCGAATTATGTCGTCAATGTGGTGGTGCTGGGCAAGTACGGCACTCACAAGGTTTTTTTACGATTAGCTCCACATGCCCGGCCTGCAGAGGCGAAGGTACCCGCATTACACATCCCTGTAAAGAATGTCGCGGAGCAGGAGCAATCAAGCAATCCAAAAAGCTCAATATTAAAATTCCGGCCGGCATCGATAATGGGATACGTTTAATGGTTCATGGAGAAGGCGAGGCTGGTGAAAAGGGTGGGCCTCCGGGTGACTTATATGTTTTTGTACAGGTAAAAGAGCACGATACGTTTGAACGGGAAGAAAATAACATTTACAGCTCTCTGTCTATAGATATGGCTTTGGCAGCCCTTGGCACTACCCTTACAGTTCCTACAATTCATGGAGAGGAAGAAGTTACAATTCCGCCAGGCACTCAGCCTGGAACCCAAATTACTTTAACCCATAAAGGCGTAGCCGATTTACGTTCCAAAAAAATGGGCGATCATGTTTTAAAAATTGATGTGAGTATTCCCAAAAAATTAACAGCAGAACAAAAAAACATTCTTCAGGAATTCGCGAAAACAACCGGATCTTCTTTGGAGAAAGCACCTGAGACGGGCAAAAAAAAGAAGAAGGGATTGTTTTCATGAATAAATAAATCATGAGCCAATCGTTAGAAGCGTTAAGCCAGGAAGTAGTACAAAAAAGAAAACAAATTGACCAAGCCTTGCACGAGGTTGAAAAGGTTATTGTAGGCCAGCGCTATCTTATTGAACGGCTCTTTATGGGCCTTATAACCGGTGGCCATGTGCTGGTAGAAGGCGTACCCGGACTTGCCAAAACAACGGCTGTTAAAACCGCAGCCCAGGTTATTCATGCAAGTTTTAAACGTATCCAATTTACACCCGATTTGCTTCCAGCCGATATTTTAGGAACTCAAATTTATAATCCCAAAGAGCAGCAATTTTATATTAAAAAGGGACCGCTCTTTCATCAAATTATTCTGGCCGACGAAATTAATCGTGCGCCTGCCAAAGTACAAAGTGCTCTTTTAGAGGCTATGCAAGAACGCCAGGTAACCATTGGCGACGAAACATTTTTATTACCCGATCCTTTTATTGTTTTAGCCACGCAAAATCCAATTGAACAAGAAGGTACTTATCCGCTTCCAGAAGCGCAGGTAGACCGCTTTATGCTAAAGCTTAAAGTAGAATATCCTACACGTGAAGAAGAGGCGCTAATTATGGACAGGTTTTCTCGACCACAAAGCCCTGTTATTGATCCTGTTATTTCTCCACATGATATTTCGGAAATGAAGAAAACAGTTGGGAAAATATATATAGATCCTAAAATAAACGATTACATTATTCGTCTTATTTTTGCCACGCGGGAACCTAAAAACTTAAATTTGGGATTAGAAAGACTCATTCAGTTTGGTGCTTCACCGCGTGCTTCTATCTTTTTAAATATGGCGGCACGTGCCCATGCATTTTTAGATGGCCGTGCTTATGTGGTGCCTCAAGATGTAAAAACCATGGCCTACGATGTATTGCGTCACCGCTTACTGTTAACATTTGAGGCCGATGCCGAAATGATGACAAGCGATCAAGTGTTGGAAAAAATTCTTGAAAATGTGGATGTACCCTAAACACTATGCTGTCTCCCGAATTATTAAGCCAAATTCGCCATATTTATATTCGCGGACGCCACTTGGCCAGCGAGGTTTTTACCGGCGAGTACGAATCGGCTTTTAAAGGGCGTGGTATTGAGTTTGAAGAAGTGCGCGAATACGTTCCTGGCGACGAGGTTCGTTTTATTGACTGGAATGTTTCGGCCCGCATGGGAAAACCCTATCTTAAAGTATTTAAGGAAGAGAGAGAACAAACACTCATTCTTTTGGTTGATGTTTCTAAAAGCAATCTTTTTGGCACATCTCAAAAACTAAAAAATGAAGCGATATCGGAGCTTGCTTCCATTTTGGCTTTTGCTGCCATTCAAAGTAACGATAAAGTAGGGCTGGTACTGTTTTCGGATGAGGTTGAGAAATTTATCCCACCCAAAAAGGGGCGGTCGCATGTGTGGCATATATTATCCGAAATTTTGTCATTTAAACCAAAAAACAAAGGTACAAATATTAATAAAGCCCTTCTTTTTGCCGACCGGGTAATGACCCGTAGCTCTATTTTTATCATGATTTCCGATTTTTTGGGTGATTACGATACTAAAGTATTGCGCCGCTGTGCGGGCAGGCATGATGTAGTATGCCTCAATTTAAATGATCCGGCCGAAGAAAAATTACCTCATCATGGTCTTTTTTTATTTCAAGACCAAGAAACTGGACATGTATTGGAAATAGACCTCAGTTCTAAAAAAAATAGAGACGCGTATGCTGAAATTCATCAGAAAAGAAAAAATGACTGGATATACAGCATGCGTCAAAGCGGTATCGATCATTTAGTACTCACCACCGATACCGATTATATAAAAGCTCTAGTAAAGCTTTTTCATCAGCGGGAGGCGCGTTTTAAATGAACGATTTGCCTCAAAACGCAATGGAGATGAAGGATATTCTACCTCCAGAAGATTTAATTTCTACCTCAATGCCAATATGGATATGGTTGTTAGTTGCTTTACTTTTATTAGTAATCGTTTTTTATCTCTTTAAAAATATTCATAAAAAAATAAAAGCTAAAACAATGAGCACCGAAGAAAATATTCTTCAAAGTATTCCTCTTTATAAAAAAGGCCTCGTAGAGGGCAGTGTTTCTTTAAAAGAGGCGTATTTTTTTCTTTCACAATCACTAAAGCAATTTTTAGAGGAACAATCTCATTTTCATGCAACCGACATGACCTCTCAAGAAATTGAAAAATTTTTTAAGAGCACAAGCAACTTAACAGCGCCTTTAAAGCAAGAACTAACGATTTTTTTACATTATGCCGATGGAATTAAATTTGCTGGCATAAAGCATGCTCCAGAATCCTTTGAAGGGGATAGCCAACTCTTACTTCGTTTTATAAAAGACATAAAAAATGAAACAACAGGAGGTCAGTCATGATTCCTCATGGTTTTCATTTTGCGTCACCTCTCTTTTTTCTATTTTATCTTGTTTTAGGGCTTTTTCTAGTCAAGCAGTCTTCTTTAAAAACAGGGGCTTTGCCGTTTTCTTCACTCACTCTTTTTGACAGTTTAGATAAAACCCTGCGCCAGCGTTTTTCGTTTATCCCCAACATGCTTTTTATCTTTTCTTTTATTTTAGCTGTAATGGCCTTGGCCAGGCCGCAAATTACCAATCAACTTACCGAAAACTTTACACAAGGCATCGATATTGTTTTAGCTTTAGACACCTCGGGTAGTATGAAGGGTTTAGATTTTGAACTTGATGGAAATGAAGCCACACGCTTGGATGTTGTTAAAAAAGTAGTCGCCGACTTTGTTGATAAAAGGCCATACGATCGCCTTGGGATGGTAGTTTTTGGTGATTACGCTTATACACAATCGCCTCTTACCACCGATGGTGCCACTCTTAAATCTTATTTGTCGCGTATTGAAATTGGTATTGCGGGAGACGGCACTGCTATTGGCAATGCTATTGCTACTGGTGTAAAACGCTTAAAGGATCAGAAAACAAAATCAAAAATTATCATTTTGTTAACTGATGGTAAAAGCAATGCCGGCGAAATTACTCCCGATATGGCCTCACAAATAGCCCATGATTTAGGAATTAAAATTTATACCATTGGGGTAGGGACTATGGGTCCTGTACCTTATTACGAGGATAGTTTGTTTGGAAAAAGAAAAGCTTATGCCGAAATGGATTATGATGAAGAGGCGCTACAAAATATAGCCAAAGCTACCGGAGGACTATCTTTTCATGCCAAAAACACGCAAGAATTAGAAAATATTTATACCGAAATTGATAAATTGGAAAAAACAGAAATTAAAATTAAGCAGTATCAAGAAAGCAAAGAGCTTTATGCCTATTGCTTAATTCCAGCACTCTTTCTGTTTGTAGCCGCTCTCCTGTTATCGCGCACCTATTTTATGAGGGTTACTGCATGACATGGGGAAATATTCATCTTTTGTCACTCTTCTTATTACTTCCTTTAGTAGTGGCGGTGCTTTTATGGGGGCATGGTTATTATCTAAAAGCACGTAATTCATTTTATCCGGAGGCACTCAAGGAAAAATTGGGACTTCAGTTTTCAAAGATTAAACCTATTTTTGATATTCTTATTTCACTCATCATCCTGTTTTTTATTATACTCGCTCTTTTAAGGCCTCAACACGGCTTTGAAGAAATTGATATTACAAAAAAGGGTATCGATTTGTATGTTTTGGTTGATACATCGCGCTCCATGCGTAGTGAAGATATTAAACCAAGTCGTATGGAGAGAGCTAAAAGAAAGCTGAGCGACTTGTTAGAATTTTTGGGAGGCGACCGAATAGGTCTTATTCCTTTTGCCGGTAGTGCTTTTGTATCGTGTCCCCTTACTTCCGATTACGATGCTTATCAGCTTTTTATTAGCGAGCTGGATACCGATACCATTCCTGTTCCGGGCACAAACCTCGAAAAAGCACTAAATTTGGCTATTCAATCGTTTGGGACCGAAGCAGGGCACGCTAAAGCCATTCTTCTTATTACCGATGGAGAACAAACCTATGGAAATATGGGCAATGTTTTTGAAGAACTCCGATCAAAAGAGATTAAATTGTATGTAATGGGAATGGGCACCATAGAGGGAGCACCTATTCCCGATGCCGCAGGTGGTTTTAAAAAAGATGATAAAGGACAGCTCATTTTATCGCGTTTAGAGGAAGAGTCGCTTAAGAAATTAGCATCCGAAGGGAATGGTGCCTATGTGAGAAGTACATCTGCAGAAGATGATATTAAAACTTTAGTAACCAATGGCATCAGGCGTCAGTTAAAAGAAGCAGAATTTGGTTCGAGCACCAAGCGGATACCACACGAATATTTTCAGATTCCACTTTTTATAGCAGTGTTGTTTTTTGCTATTTTTTTAATAAATCGTCGCTTGATAAGGAGTGTATTAGCTGTTTTTTATATTTTTTGCACCATATCAAATGCCAACGCTGCCAGTATTACCGGCAATAATTCGCTTGTTATAGAACAGTATAATGCCGGCACCTCAGCCTACAATAAGCAAGACTACGAAAATGCCAAAAAATATTTTTTAAATGCTCTAAACCAGGCCTCACAAAAGGATTTGCAGGAAAAAATACTCTATAATTTGGGCAATACCCAATACCGCTTACAAGACAATGAGGGCGCCATTCAAAGTTACTCTAAAGTATTAGAAATTAACTCTCAAAATAGAAAAGCGGAGTTAAATAAGGAATTTGTTGAAAAACAGCAACAGGAACAAAAAGACAAGAAAGATGAGGATAAAAAGGAAGAAAAAAACGACAAAGAAAATGAAAACAATAATGACCAAGCTCAAAAGGATGAAAATAAAAATAATGAAAATCAAGCTCAGGAAAATAAAGATGAACAAAATAAAGAAAAGCAAGAAAAGGAAACCAATAATAAAGAAAAGAAAGATGATGAACAAAAATCGTCAGATTTAAATGAAAACAAAAGTCCTGATAAGCAGGATAAGGATAATAAAACCGATGATAAACAAGACCCCAAAACTGTTGAAGAAAAAAATGAAAACCCGCTTGAAGGAAAACCCAATGACTTGCATAATGCAAACTCTAAAGAAATGCCTAATATGACAAAGGACAAGGCTATTTATTGGTTAGAATCCATAGATGACAGCCCCAAAGAAGCAATAAAACAGATGCTGTTAAAAGAAAAGGGTGCCTCAAAAAAGGTAGATAAAGACTGGTGATGAAAAAAAATATATTACTTATTTTGTTGTTAGTCATAAGCCTTCCGGCTTGGGCTGATATTAGCGTTAATCTCTCGGCCGATGCATCGGGAATTACGCTTGAAGATGAGCTTAATGTTACCGTGAGTGTTGAAGGTACCAAAGGTGGGAGCGACCCCAGTTTTCCGGCCATGACTGGTTTTAAAATTGTAGGGTCGGGTACAAGTACCAATTTGCAAATTATTAATGGGAACGTCAATATTTCAAAGCAATACACTTATGTTCTTATTCCACAAACGGAAGGAACATTTATTTTAGGTCCGGTTTCGGTATTTGTAGACGGTAAAGAATTTAAATCGAATGAGCTTACTATTAAAGTGGAACGGCCACAGCAGGGGATGCCACCACAGGCACAGGCCGTTCCCAATCCTCGTTTTCAGCAACCGCCTGGCCAGCCACAACAACCCACTTCTCAAGATAATTTACCCGAAGCTTTAGGAAACGATAAACCATTTTTTATTACTACTGAGGTTACCAATCAGGAACCTTATTTTAATGAAGAAATTATTTATAAATTTAAATTTTACACCTCTATTAATGTTGGCAATGCCACACTCACACTCCCCGATTTTAAGGAATTTTTAGCCGAAGAATTAGTGCCCGAAAAGAAATATTATGAAAATATTGGAAGTAGGCGTTATGTAGTTACCGAAAAAACAATATCGCTTATCCCTATTAAAACTGGCGATATCACTATTGGAGAAACAAGCCTGAGAGTTGAAGTTCCCGATACTTCAATGGGTAGTTTTTTTAACGATCCGTTTTTTAATTTTGGGCATGGAAAAACCAAAAATGTAAAAGCGCTTCCCATTCGTGTTCATGTAAACGATTTGCCGGCGGGCGCCCCCAGCAGCTTTACCAATTTAGTGGGGCACTTTGAAATGGAGAGCGATTTATCACCCTCAAAACTTAAGGAAGGGGAATCGGCAACTCTAACAATTACTTTAAAAGGTCGTGGCAATATTAAAGATGGTGTTTTGCCTAATGATTTAAAAATAGGTTCTGCCAAGGTGTATGCCGATAAACCAGTTGCTGATACTGTAAAAACAGAAGCTGGTTTAAGTGGAAAAAAGGTGTTTAAAATGGCATTGGTGCCGGGAGAAGCTGGCGTATTAACCTTGCCTCCCTTGCAACTTTCCTACTTTGATCCCGAAAAAAGAGAATATGTTACTTTAAATTCTAAAGAGTATTCTTTGGATGTAGAGGCGGGTGCCAAAGAAAATGTGGTAAGTACCTTTAATACCACATCTGGCTCTCCATCATCTGCACCCTCATCCACTCCACTGCCTATTTTTAGGCGCGTAGAAAATGGAGTTCATTCTTTTACTCTTTCATTTACTTTATTTTGGGTGCTCTTTCTTGTTCCTCCAGTTATTCTCTTTTTAAGTTTATTATTTAAAAAACTGCTACAAAGCGGCCGCGGGAAAAAAGGTTACCGCGAAAAAAGGGCACTTCAAAATTTTAATGCCGATTTTTCTAAAGCCAAAAAGAACAACTCGGTTTCCGAGCTTAGCTTGGCTTTAAAACGTTATGCAGGAAGTTTATCGGGCAAACCCGGACTTGCGCTATCGCTTTCCGAAATGGAGAATGTTTTAAGAACACTTCATATTAGCGATGCACTTGTAACTGAAGTAGCAGACCTTTTAAAACGGTTAGATGCTTCATTATATAGTGGCATGACTACCTCAAACGATACTTTATTTGATAAAACACGCGATATGGTAAACAAGATTAATGGTGAATTATGAAAAAAATTATTTTTATTTATCACATTATTCTGGCCACGCTTTTTACTTTCCCACTGTATGCACAGGAAAATAAAAGTAGCTTGGCGGATGCCGAAGAATTATATCTTAAAAATGATTTTCAAGGGGCCTTAAACGCTTATAAAAATTATATTAATAATGAAAAAAAACCTACCGATGACATTTTATTTAACTTGGGAATTTTGGAGGAAATGAGCGGCAATTCCTCCAAAGCCTTGGCTGCTTATACGGGCGCATATTTGCTTAAACCCTCAAATCCTCAAAACCGTAAAATTTTTTTTAGTCATTTAAATAAGCGCGAAGGGGTACAAGACGATCCTTTTTTTAACCTTATCGGACAATTTCGGCCATTATGGCTCATATCCATTCCCGTTCAAATAGCTGGTTTTGTAGTGGCTTGGCTTTTCTTTTGTTTATCTCCTTTATTTATATCTGAATATAAAAAAGTATCCCTTTTACGCTCTATTTCTTTTATTATTAGTCTTCTTGGTTTTATTAGCTTAGGGCTGTATTCATATATTAATGCTCAAAATTGGGCCGTAGTTATTGGTGGTAATGCTCCTGTTTATGCAAATTTTGTGGAAAAAACAAAACCCTTGTATGAATATCCCCAAAACTCCACAATACGCATTGTTTCGGCCTTAAACCCCGAAAAGGGAGATCCTTGGTATCAGGTAAAACTACCTGATGGGTCGCTTGGATGGATGGAATATCAACATTTAATAAAGGTTATGCCATGAACGAATCATATTTTAAATCGCACGATCATCACCGCTTATATTATCAATATGCCGAACCTAAAAAAGACACTAAAGCTGTTCTTATTTTTGTGCATGGTTTAAACGAACATTCGGGTCGTTACCAAAATCCTACTCAGTATTTTACCAAAAAAGGATATGCTGTTTATCTTTTTGATCATCGTGGCCATGGAAAATCGGATGGATTGCGTTCGTATGTAGATAATTTTGAACATTACATAAAGGATATTCACGAATTTGTACAATTTGTAGCTAAGGAAAATAAAGGGACAGGTCTCTTTATAGTAGGGCACAGCCTGGGCGGGCAAATGGTAGCTAATTATGTGGCGCAGTATCCCGAAAAACTATCAGGGTTTGTTATATCCTCGGCCAACATTGAAACAGCCGTCCCTATATCGGCACTTAAAAAGTATTTGGGTAATAAATTGGCCAGTTATTTGCCACGTTTTAAATTAAAGAATGAAATCGATCCATACCTTATCTCGCGCGATGAAGGCGTGGTAAAAGCCTATGTGGCCGATCCTTTGGTATCTAAGCATATTACTCTCAAACTTGCCTCAGAAATTTTAACCAATCAGGAATCAATTTACGAAAAAGCAGCTCAAATTACATTGCCAGCTCTTATTTTGCATGGAGACAAAGATAAAATTTGTGCCTGCGAAGGGAGTGAAAAGTTTGCAGAAAAATTAAAATCGAACGATAAAAAACTGGTGATTTACAAAGGCGCTTATCACGAATTATTTAATGAACTTGATAAAGAAAAAGCTTTTCAGGAAATGGAAAGATTTTTTGAAGCTCATCTTTCACGAGCGCATGCAAGTGACGCTAAACGCGATAAAAATCGGGATAAATAAACAACGCGTTCTTTTTCGCTGCAATTAATAAATCGTTCTTCGTGTGGTTCGTCTAGCTTATGAAGACAAAGGCACGAAAAAAACATGCCCGGGGCGTTCAAACTTTCCCATTCGTTTCTGGTTTCATGAATTCTAAAAAAGCCGCCAATATCGTTTTTACCCACGCCATAAATAACCGGCTCAATAGATTGCCCGGAATACGTATCAATAGTATGAACACCTTCTTGCAATAAAAAATCGGCCACATCTAATTGAACACCTTTGGCAGATAAAAGTTTATTTTTCCCTTTGCGATTTAGTGCCAACACATCTTCACCCGAGAAAACAGGTAATACCCCCATCCCATAAGTGCCGCGGTTATTTTTAAGATAAACAAGCGGTGTATCTTTTATTCCACGTTCATCGTATTTTTGTTTAATAGCTACCAATAACGAATCTACTTTAAATGCCAACTGCTTTAAATGCTCTTCATTTCTCAAATCTACATTTTCGGCTAAATCTGACAATGGAAGAAGCAGCCAGGGATCCAAGTCAAAATGGCTGCAAAACTTTTGGATGATACTGTCCAGTATCATAAAATGTGTACTTTTGCGTCGTTGATGCCATCCTAAATAGGGCGACGGAATAACCGGAATAGAACTATTTTGAATAGCCTCGGGAATGCCCTCCGAAAAATCATTATTAGAAACAACCAGGTCGGGAATAAATCCGTATATCTGTATTTTTCCGTTTTGATTATAAATTTTGTGCAACTGAAGCGTTAAATCGTCTAAATCAACGGTAACTGAGGCTTCGGCTAGAGTATCACCTAGCATGCCAGCTTTACATTCAAAACCGGCATCGTTGATAATTTTTTGAAGCTGATAGACATTTTTTAAATAAAATTTATTGCGTGTATGGTTCTCGGCCAAAAGGATAATTTTTTTAGCTTGGGGATGGTAAGTTTCAAAATAATTTTTAAACGCTAAACATGTGGCTTTTGAAAAAGTATTACACAAATTGTTAAACCCACCCGGAAAAAGATTTGTATCAACAACAGCCATTTTATGGCCCGAATGGCGAATATCACAAGAAAAGTAAAGGGGAGGGGTAAATCCCTTCCATTCAGTTTCAAACCACGCTTCCACATCACCCGCATGATTTTTTAAGATATTTTTAAGTTGTGACAACATTAAATAATCCTATGCTTATCTAAAATCTTAAACCAGCACTTTTTTGTAAATTTTACGTACTTGTTCTCTATGTTCTAAAATCTTAGCCCATAAATCAATGCCGTTCACCAGCCCTATTTGAGGGGCTAGGGCGTTGAGCAATTCACCGTTTTTCTTTAATTGATGTTCACTGCGTTTTAATACAAAACTAATTTTAGATTCGAGTGTGCGGTAAAAGGTATAAGCTTGAGTAAGGTGACGTACTTTGTAGTCTGATAACAAGCCTAATAATTTAATTTCGTCGAGCACTTCAAACGTGTTGGTAGTTTGAAGAGAGTTATAAAGGGCTCCTTGAGTAAGCTGTAAGTACTGAACAATAAATTCAATATCCATAATGCCGCCTAGGCCGCTTTTAAAATTGATGATGGTATCGCTTTCCCGAGCGATTTCTTTTTCAACGCGCATCCTCAAACGATCCATTTCTTCTTTAATGGAGGGGTCATACGCTTGAGAGTACAAAATGGCCCTTAAATTTCCTGTTAGCAAATTCGCTAAACGGCCAGAGCCAAAAAGGGGGCGTGCACGCAAGAGAGCCTGCTTTTCCCAAATTTGCGAGGCTTGCCGTTGATACTCCATAAAGCTAGCAAGACTGGTTACAAGGGTTCCGGCATGGCCGGATGGGCGCAGTTCGGTATCAATTTCGTAACCGGTTCCTGCTCGTGTTTGTACCGAAAGTGTGGTGATAAACTTTTGAATAACGCGGGCAAAAAATTCGGAATTGGCAATACTGTTTTCTCCGGTGGTAGTGCCATTTTCGGAGTAAATAAAAATCATATCTAGGTCGGAAGAATAGTTAATTTCTCTTCCACCAAATTTTCCCATCGCTAATGCAGTAATTTCGGCTGGAAACAATTCTCCCTTATCATTTTTAAAGCAGGGTTTTCCGAAGCGGGCTTCCATCATATATAGGGCAATTTTCATGGCTTCTTCACTGATGGCTTCGGCTAAGACAGAAAGACTTCCCAAAATATCGCGGCGTGAGCTTGTATTTTCTTGTCCTTCAATCTTTTTGACTTCATTTTTTTTGAAATAACGGATGGAATCGAGTAAAAACTCGTAATCGGGAGCTTCACGCAAGTAAGCATGTAAACTAAGGGCATAGGCGGCCTTTTTTCCGGGCGTGCTTTCGGTTTGGTAGAGTGTTTGTGGGGCCTCATTTACAGTCCCAAACAATTCCTCAAAAAGGGTATTGGTTAAATGAGTATGACGTTTTAATTCTTTATTAAAAGTTGAATAAGCCTCATCATCACTTCCTTCAAATCCCATCCTACGTGCTGTTTGCAACATGGTTTTGTCATCCATTTTTAAAAGATGTGTTTGCTCTTCTTCAACAAGCTGAAGGCGATGTTCTAATTTGCGTAAAAAAAGATAAGCCTCCTCTAATTTAAGCGTATCACCTTTAGACATAACATTGTGGGCTGCCAAGGCACGTAAAAGGGGGAGAGTACTTTTAAAACGAATTTCAGGATTTTTACCTCCAAAAAGCATGAGTTGCGATTGGGCAATAAATTCAATTTCACGAATACCACCTACGCCAAGCTTTACATGAAAAGCATCTTTTAACGAGCGCACATGCTCTTCATGTATACGGCGTTTCATGTCTTTCATGTCGGTTAATGTAGAAAGATCGATATGCCTTTTAAAAATAAAGGGGGTTATGTTTTTTAAAAATGTTTGTCCTAATTGTGTATCGCCAGAACCTAAATTGGCTTTTGCAAGCGCTTGCCGCTCCCAATTGCGTCCAAAATTTTCGTAATATTCTTCCATGGCCAATAGTGAATTGGTGAGTGTGCCAGCACGACCTTCAGGACGTAAATCCCAGTCGGTTCTATACAAAAAGCCATTTTCATCTCTTTCTACCAGTTTTTTGGTAAGATTTTGTAAATGTTTCACAAAAAATTCATGAAGAGTAATAGAGCCGGCCTGACCATCATCGGTCTCATAAAACGGAATTAGATCAATATCGGAACTATAGTTAAGCTCGTGCCCACCTAGTTTGCCCAAAGCTAAAATATGATGAGCGCAGCGATCCCCATTTTTTTGTACGGGAGATCCCCATTTTTTAACGGTTTCGTTAAAGCTCAAAGAGTCTACTTGTTGTAAAATAGTTAAGGCCAATTGGGAGATTTTTGTAAAAATACTTTCCTGACTTTCTCCATTTAAATCGGCCATGGTAAGATGAAGAAGAGCTTGGTATTTATAAAGACGTAGCTCATCTATGGCGGCTGTTGGTAGTGGCGGCAGGGGAGACAAGCGCTCAGGATGCTGGATGAGAAAGCGTGAAAGAAACCGGCTATTCCCAAATATTTTAAGTAGGCCAGGGTAGCTATTAAGAAGGGCTGCGCTAACAGACTCACCTTTTGCTTTGTTATAGGCTGCACTAAAATCCTCCCAGTCGCTTAAAGCGCTATCGGGCTCAGCAGAAAGCTTAAGGATGGATTTTATAGATGAAGATTGCATAGCGGCTTTACGCATAATAGACAATATAACTAATAAAATCAATTATTTATAAAATACATCTAGACTGTCAATATTTTGTCTACTATAATAGTACCGTCATAATTATATCATGAGTGAACTACAATCACATAAAACTGACGCCGATATCCTGATTCTTTCCGATCCGGAATGGGCGCATAAATTAACCACTATGCTGGCCGGACATCATCTCGACATTTTACGCGTAGAGAACGAAGCTCATTTAAACACAATATTAGAAAATCATTCCCCACTCATGATTCTTATTCAGTCTCCTAATACACAGAAAGATATTACACTGCAATTAAAGCACGAAGTAAAGGAGCGCTTACGCGAAAAGGGGACACATATTATTGTTAGCAGCCCCAGTATCGATATTATCAAGACCTGGCGCTCTCTTAATTTACCCAATTTGTATTTTCATCCTACCAAAGCCATTAATAATGAATTGAAAGAACGCATTTTAAACTTCTTGTCCGAATCTCTTTGGATGGAAACGCCCATGGTGGGAATTTGCGGAAGCACCCGATTTTTTATAGAAGAAGCACGCTTTAGACTAAAAAATTTGGGGTTCCGAATTCTACCCATAACACATACAAGCCCCAAGCAGGCCTTAGAATCAACCATCGAACATGATTTACGAGTTGTCTTATGGGAAGAAGATTTTTGCGAACCCACCTGCAACAGGGCTCATATTGAAGAAAATCTTAAAAAGAATTACATCACACCCATTTTTATTAAAGCACAATCACTAGAAAATTCACAAAACGGCGAACCTGAAATTGGGTTAAAACTATCACGCATGAAAGACTGGGTAGGCCTTGTATATCAGGCTTATCCCAATTTTAAACAAGACCACACCTATTGCCGCGATCATTTTAACGGGCTTTATTTACCAGAACTCTTTAACCAGGTTTTAGGCCGTGAAATTACTCTTGCCGAACGACACAAAGACAGTTTTTCTATTTTAAAAATAGGCCTGCAAAACAAAGAGGCTTTACACGAACACTACGGCTTTTTATTTGCCCGTGAACTAGAGGTAAATTTGGGATTGTTTGTAAAAAACCATACCCGTAGCAGTGATATTATTAGCAAGAACGAGGCTGGGGATATTTTAATATTACTGTCACGCACCAAACCCGATAAAGCAACCCTTGTAGGTGAAAGACTACTTCATGGCTTTAAAAAACTCATAGCCTTTATGAGTTCTAACCCCAATACCGTAGCTCCCACTATTCATTACAAATCTTATACATACGGTATAGATTTTACGAATGTAGAAGATATTATGGATGAACTCACTCAAAACATACCTGCGTTTGAGGCTATCAAAAAAATAAAATAATTTTAGGATTTTTGTAAAACCTTAGGATTTTTTCTGGGCGTGTAAAACAGCCGAAACAAGAGGGCTGGTATCCTTCAAAACTTCCAATTTAATTTCACCAACGCCCGTTTGATAAATTCCCACATCTTTAGCGGCGGCAAGCGACAAATCGAGAACCCGGCCTTTTACAAAAGGACCTCTATCATTAATTCTTACCAAGGTGGTTTTATCATTTACAAGATTGGTAACTCTTACATAGGTACCAAAAGGAAGGGTTTTGTGAGCGGCTGTATGGGCATACATATTATAACGTTCGCCATTAGCCGTTCTGCGACCATGAAAGCCCTTACCATACCAGGAAGCACGACCAAAAAGAGTATTCACTACATCGGCACCACCTGCTTTTTGAGACTCATTATTTGCCGACCTAACGCCGTTATAGCCAGAACAAGCCGAAATGAGCACAACCAGGATTACGAGAGGTAGAATTTTACCAAGACCCTTCATATGGGATGGGCGCTAACATGTTCAATATTATACGTCAAACCTTTTCTCCCATCATAAAAGGGGAGTGAAAGGGTGGATTTTTAGATAAAAAAGCTCAATTTTAAACAGAAGATGCCGTATTAAGGTTTAAGGGAGAGATATGGACAAACTGACTGAGTCATTTGAAATCTTGAAGATGTCGGCCAAATTGGAAACAGCCAATTTAGCCGAAATGCACCCTCACGAATTTGGTGATGCTTGGCCTAAATATGCCTCCTTTAAAGACACTGGAGAAAAGACCATGACGGCAGAAGCCTTAAGCCTTCATTTTTTGCAATACGCCTTTTCTGGCTTTGAGCAATGGAGCTTAAAAAATAGAAATTTATCAAATACTTATGTGCAATTCTGTGAATTTTCACATCTTATTAAAAAAGGCCTCGAAAAAGCATTGGAGCAGGTTATGGAATTGATGGACGACTTACCCGATCCGGTGCTGATGGAACTCAAAAAAACCAGCCAAGTTGTTGATGAGCGACTTCTTTTTTGGGCCGACTATTACAAAAGCATTGCATGACATTTAACAATAATGCCGTTAGTATCATGGTGTTATGAATCTTCTATCCGAAACCCTTAAACTAGAACTTATAAAAACGCTTCTTAAGGCTACGGAACAAAAAGGTAATTCAAAGCTAGCATCAGCCTTAAAAAATGCTGAGTCTACCCAACTTTTAATTAGAAATTTAGGTCCTGCAGCAAAAGGAAGTTCAGCACCCCCTCAAAAAACAGAATTGTCTCAGGTAGCCTACGCAACACTTTTAAGTGAAACAGTAGAACCTCTATTGGAGCTTTTAGGACAATCCACCAATTTAAATACTCAGGATAAATCGATCCATACCCGTCAGCTCATTCCACTATTTAAAGAAATTCCTCTCTTAATTGATGATTTTATAAAAATTTGGGACACGCTTAAAAAGAACGCTGCACCTCAAAAAACATACAATCAATTAGTTAGTTTATTTGAAAACTTAAAGTTTAGCTTTATAGGAGACGAGACTCATCCTGTGCCTCCCTCCACTACGGGGCCGATTTTAAATTTGCGGATGGCGGCTAAATTTATTGCCGATGTCTTAGAAGGGGCAACTCCTCCTAAGCTAATCGCAAACAACCCGCAAACACCGCCGCTTTTGAATTTAGAAGAAGCTTTAAGTTTTATTGTTTTTTCACTTGATGAACATAAGGAAAACCCAGAATTCTTTAAGGCCGACCTGATGGGCTATGGAACGGCTTTAAAAGCAGGTCTCGATAGCAAAACTTACATTCAAATGGCTCATCATAGCCACCCCTTAAAAATTGCCAGACTTCTTTTAGCTGCATCAGGTAAAAACTTGAAAAGTTTAATCCTTAACTTAAAAGAAGCAAGCCATGAGCCTGAAAAACTTAAGAAAGTTATCTTTGATTGGAGTAAAAAGTTAGATGTAAAAGACTTACCCGAATTAAAAACTACGGCCAAAAGGAATGCAATGGGTGTATTAGAGATTGCCCCAAGCGATAAAAAAGAAATGCCTGTGGTTTTTATGGATACCGAGGAGGGGGTAATAGCCTCTCAGGCCATCAGCTTTATGGACCCACCTTTTGAAACATTACTGAATGGTCATACTCTAAGTTTAGCAGCCTATCCGCCCGGCTTACATCGCCTTAAAATTAAAATTAACAGAGGCAAAAAACGAGCTCCTGACTTAATGGAACTTTTGTTTCATATTGTAGCCCCCGATAGCGAAGAGGCAGCTCCCGCTCCTGTATCGGCAGAAGAACGCGAGCAAATGGCAAAATATGCCGACATAAGTGATGTAAAACCTATATTTACAGCTGGTAAATTAGAAGTTACTTTAAAAGCACCAACGGTATTATTATTTAGCCAAATTAATGAGGCTAAAACAGCGCCGGCTGCTCTACATATGGAGTTTGGATTTTTATCAGAATTTGTAAGCCCGGCCTTTAAAGCGAGCAGAGAGCATTTTTTAAGCTTTAATGAATCTAAGGAACTGTTGGCTTTTAGAAATAGCCTCAAAGCACTTTCAGAAAATGGCATTGCGGCCTTTAATGACTATAACCAGGCTTTATCTGCCATGATGGATAATCTTAAAAAAATGGTAGCACCTCATCGGGTAAAATCGTTTGAGGAAGCGCGCATTTTTTTACGGGATGAAGTGTTGGCATATTTGATGGGCAAAAAGATTTTTGAAAAGCAGCTAGAAATGAGTGAAGGGGATAAGAGAAGCGAGATTTTAGCCTGTGTTTGTCAAACCGCGGCCAATATTCATTTAGCGTCGCATCAAGTAGGTGATGCTATGGTGCATATGATGGATGCCCGACGTTACGCGGCTAATAAAACAGGTGTAGAACGACGCATGTTGGGCTTTTTTAATGTGTTACGCCAACAAATGGGATTGCCCGAAAAAACATACAAAGAGCTGGATAACTGGGTAGGCAGTGATTATCGGGTTCAACCGGGGCAAAATTATTATACGACATCAAAAGAGTCTGATTTAAGAGCGGATCCTTTAGTAACACATTTTTTAAAAGCTGCCGTTATTGTTTAATTTATTCAATCGAGTCTTTAATAAGGCCTTGGTTATGGATGGGCCAAAATTCGTGAAATTCAACACCCGATTCATATAAACGATTTTTTTTAATAACCCAGCGCGCTTCAAAAATGGCCGTAAACGATTTGGCCATAATTTTATAAAGTTGCTGGCTTTTAGGCGAAAATAAAAGCGCAATGCGGGCGCCGCGCGGAGACGTATCTAAAACCCAGGCTTCATGTGTGGTTTTGGTCATATAATCGTAAACCTTGGCTTCATGATTAACTTCATGCCGGCGAACCTGGCGGGCTTTATGATTAGCTAAATTACTTTCTTTTTTACAAACCGAACATAACACCGAACTTGGAAAAACCTGTCCACGAAGAACAAGCGTGTGGTTGGATGAGCAAAAGGGACAGGTAAATTTGAAGTAACTGTCGTAAGGCGCCTGAGGCGAAACGACACGACCGGGTTTCATAGGGGCCATCTTAACATCGTTATAAATAAGGCCAAAGTGAAAGAATTAGAAATCTTGAGGCGGAGCGCCATTCTACACAATGTCGTATAATATATATTATGTTAAATTCTAGTTAGGTGAAACGTATTCAACATTAAGAGTATTTCGCGTTTGAGAATAACCCTCTTCTTGGCCTTCTTTGGGAACTATAAAATAGAAGCTAGTTTCCTTAAAACTATTGGGTTGCGTATTGAGCGCTTGTAGGGAAAATTCGGTTCTCACATAGTTGAGTCCTTCCTCATCTGTCTCTGAATAAGAACTGCAGGTAACAAGCCCATGACTAAATATCTTTGTGCGACCATCCCCTTCATCACCAATATAAAGTTTGTAAGAGCCCACGCAGGGGCCACCGCTTACCGTATATTCATAACTAGGATCGGGCAAACCTTGTTGATTATCTCCGCTCCCAAATTCAAATACCACACGCGCCACCTGACGCGCCTTACTTAAATCGGCATCGGGAGGTATTTCGCGTACAATATAATCGGTGAGCGAATAGGCCGGTTTAGCTTGGTCAGGTACATCAATCCGTTTTTCGTGTAATTCGATAAAATAGGGTGAGGGGAAAGAGGTTATAGTAGTAATACGCTCACCCTCTTCTTCACGCACTAAAACTTCTTCGCCAATTGTAATGCCATTGCCTGTTTTAATACCTCTAAATTCATTTGGTTGATCGCCTTGAGTGATAAGATGCTCTCCATCCATCCAAACAGCAATACGCTGAGCCAACACCATTGCTAAAGGCTGATTCACAAAAGGCGGAATACTTAAAGGATCTAAGACAGCATCAGGCTTTCCCTGCACAGTAAACTCAATACTCTTTTTAGTTTTAGGCCCCAGTCTAATATCATCCAAACGGATTGTACCATTAGCACCACCTGCTAGCGGCCTGTTACTTTCAGTTTGTGGACCATGGGCTGGCTGGAAGTGCGCACCAATATTACCGTTATCGCTATTAAATGCCGAGGCTAACCATCCTAAAAATCCTCTATGACCAGGCTTTGGATAGATGGCATTAAAAGTGACATTGAGGGTGACAGGAGTCTCTTCCCAAATTTTTTCGGGGATAGTGGCATGAACCGTATATTGTCTGCGATGTGGCATCCCCTCAATGGGGCTTATTTCGACATTAAATAAAGGATCATCGGTTAAATAAACGGGAATAGCATTAGCCTGCATATGGGCCTGAAAATCGGTAATATCTGGCTCTGACAATCCCAAATTTTGTAAATGACGCTTTGAAATAAGTATGAGCTGCTCACCAATTCGACCCGGCGAAAAATTGCGATCAATTTCTAAAATAAGAGCCGGAAACTCTATATTTCTACCATCAGCCAAGCGCACACGGGCCATAAAACCTTCGGCCAATTGATTGCCATAACTAAACACAATCTCGGCTGCATCGGAAAGCTTCCCTCCCTCTTCCACTTTGGTGGTCGTATTAAGTCCAAACATATTGGGGACAGTAGGGACGTTAGCGCCGTTGGGATTTTGGGGTTTTGTATAATTAATTTGAATATCGGGAAGCAGGGCTTTTAATTCTTTATTTACCTTACATTTTTTAAAAGAGTGGTGGCTAGCCCAAAGCTTGGCAGCATTTTCAATTTTATACTGAGGAACCGAAGTGGGATATTTTACTTCAGGAACAAGCACACGGTATTGATCTAAAGAGGTTGGTGTTGACTCAGTGACAGACGGATCTGTATATTGAAATAAATAACCCGGGGTTGTTGATCCAGTACCTGCAGCTTCAATTTTTCCATCACCCATATTTTCTCCTAATATGTTTTTATCGATTCTCCAAAAGAAAAGTTGCGTGGTACTTTATTAAAAATACCGCACTGCATCAAGAGCATCAAATCATTTAGTATTTTTAAAACCTGCAAATATCTTTCACCTTTTACGTTGTTTTAAGCAACTTTTTACAGTTACTATCGATAAAAATTTATCCACCGGGCAAAGTGGTATGGGAGATAAAATGCTGGGCTGTTACTTAAAAAAAATTACTAAAGCATTACCAAAAGATTCCTTTTACACAGAAGAGTTTTACGAATTTTTAAAACCAAAAATTTCGGATGAACTTTTTGAAACACTCATTGGATTAAATGTGGCCAAGCGCTATTCGGTTGTTAAAAATTATCCGCAGTTTATTGATGGAAAAACTCATCTTGAATTAAATGAATCAACCG
The DNA here is from genome assembly GCA_019695305.1 of bacterium. Taxonomy (NCBI): domain Bacteria; species bacterium. The sequence continues at coordinate 106,936 of JAIBAG010000005.1, read as the reverse complement.
TAGAACTAGGCTATAAAGCAGCCACGCAGTGTTTGGATGAAACTGGTCTTCATGAAAATGATGTGGGCCTTTTTATTTGCGCCACTAATGCCTCCGATAGAATTTTACCAGGATCTGCTTCCGAAATTTTAGCTCGCTTAAACCCGCGCATATCCCCTTCTGTACCTCATCTTAATATTCAAGGTATGGGCTGTTCTTCTTTGCTTAAATCGGTTGAAACGGCATCGTGGTTTTTAAAGGCTAATCCAAATAAATATGTTTTAGTGGTTATTTCTGAGGGGCAAACACCTCTGGCGCCGCAAGTGAACGGCGGACGCTATTTTAGTTTTAAAGAAATAAATGAGAGCCGCATGCCCGCCGAAGAGAAGCTTATTAATAAACGGCGCACCGAAACGGTAATACAAAGCTTGTTGTTTGGCGACGGAGCCATTGCCATGGTTTTATCGGCTCACGACGGAGCCTTTGCATTTGATGCTATTCATCACCTCACCAATAGAGAGCCAACCGATCCTCTATTATTAACTATGAATGAAGGCGGCAGCCGTTTTCCGTATGTGAGTCATCAAACTTTACGTCCTTCTTACAATATGAGTGAGCAGGTTCCACTTAAAGGTATTTATTATTCCAAAACTACCGTAGACGCCGTGCTTAACGATAAAACTAGCCCACATAATAATATTGAAAACTTTGATCACTATTTTATTCATACTGGCAGCCAAAAAATTTTAAAGGGTGTATGTAAAAATTTGGGTGTTTTATCTGATTCCCCTAAAACAGACATTGCCTTTAGCACTTTACGCAACCATGCCAATGTATCAAGCGCATCTGTTGGCTTAATGGTTCATCAATCTATTTCATCTTTAAAAGGTTCTGCCCTTATTGTGTCGTTTGGCGTAGGTTTTAGCGCTACGGCTGGAACTATAAGATCTGTTTGAATTCATTGTTATTTTCATTTGACCTTCCATCCCCCCTGTTTTATACCTTCTCCCCTTACTCTGGCGCGGTAGCCAAGTGGTAAGGCAGAGGTCTGCAAAATCTCTATGCGTCGGTTCAACTCCGACCCGCGCCTTATACCTAGCTTCTAAAAGTAATTTTTAGATTCTAGATTGCCCGAGTGGTGGAATTGGTAGACACACAGGACTTAAAATCCTGGGTTGCTTCATCGCGGCGTGCCGGTTCGATTCCGGCCTCGGGCACAAAAAATATTTTTACAGTGAATTGGGTAAATGCTAGAAATTTAGCATACTCGAAGAACCGGGAACCGGATTCGACGGCGAACAAAGTGAGCCGCCCCCGAAGCGTAGTGTAGTGGGGTTCCGGCCTCGGGCACATTTTTGTTAGTCTTGCGGTTACCGCCGGTAGCCGCAAGACTTACAAAAATGTTGTACTTGTCTTTCAGACAAGTACACACGTGATGCATATCCCAAAGCCTATAGGAAAGGGGTTCCGGCCATCACCCATCGTTTGGAAAAAATAGACACTATGTCCCTCACTCTCCACCATGGACCAGCAGGCTCCGATAAACTAGGGCTTCTTCTTAAAAACGCATCTCAGAATTTGTCTCAAAGCTCTAAAACAGCCTTTATTGTACCCAACCGTTTTGTGTCACTTTTTGCAGAAACTGAACTGGCCCGCTTTAGCAGCGCAGGTGGTTTTTTATCAAAACATCGAGTAGTCACTTTTGATGATTTTTTACTTCATCTCTTAAAAACTAATGTAAGCCGCTTGCATGTACTCACACCGCGCATGAAGCGCACCATAGCGCGCAGACTTATTGCCCAAAACAAATATCCAACTTTTAAAGATTATTTATACTTTCCTCAGCTCCTTTCTAAACTTTTAAATACAATCGACCTCCTAAAACACGCAGGGCTTGGTGTAACCGAAGCCCGCAAGCTTTTTGAAAATCATCAAACCCCTGAAATTAATGCTTGTCTCAATTTTTTTGAAGATTACCAGCATGTGCTGAGTGAAAATTATTTTGCCGATACAGGAGAGCTCTACCGCTTAACACTCGATTTACTTAAAAATAAAAAGTTGAAATGCCCGTACACATCTCTTTATGTGAGCCGTCATTTTCCGTTAGAGCGTGGTAAAGAAGAAATTCTGCGTCTTTTAAATCAGAACTTTCCAAACTTAAGCATTACTCTTGATTTTTCATTTAATCATGCCTCAAGCGACGATGCATTTTTCTATCCAGCCTATACGCGTTTGGGTGAAATGGCCGAACAATCTAAATATTTTAATGTTCCTGCTGTCGATAAAACACGCTTTCTGCATGCTTTTAGTCATCCCGGGATTGAACTAGAAGCTCTTGTGAAGAAACTTAAAAATAAAATAGATGCAGGAGTTCTCCCTTCTGCCATTACGGTAATTATTCCTCAGCAAGCTTATTATAAAGAACGAGTTCCCGAACTTTTGCATGCCGCAAGTCTTCCATTTATTACAAGTTTTCAGGCTCCACTCACAGGAGCAAAACCTCTGCCCGAAGAATTTCAAAATAAGCAGGGCCAGTTTAGTTTGAGCGAAATAATGGCGCTTAATACAGCAGCGGCTTATCAGCAATTTGAAGAAGAGTGGGATTTTGAAAAAAAATTATTGCTAGAAGGCTTTAACGAAACCCGATTATTAGAATTATGGAAAAAAGACGAGAGGGAAGCCATCACTCTACCCTACCCTCAATCTAAAGACGGCATTAAAGTGCTTACTTTAGATGTAGCCCATAGTTTAGATAGCGAGCACTTGTTTGTAACAGGTTTTACGCGTAAGAATTTCTCAGAAAACATCAGTGACCATCCCTTTTTTGATACCGAAATGCTGGAAGCACCTTACATGCGCGAAATTTTATTGTCGCCTACATATTTGCACGAGCGTCACAAACACTGGCTCGATCATCTTTTGCTGAGAGTTCGGCAGAGCACTTATTTATCGTATCCACAAGTAAGCTGGGATAAAAAGCAGGAAACACCACAAACTGGTACTTATCAAATTATAAAGGAGAGTGATCCGACTGCTGTAAAAACATCACAAGAGCCTATTCATTATCCTGCACTTAAAGAAAATCGATTTTCCATCACTAGTTTAGATTTATATTTAAAATGTCCCTACAAATATTACGCTCGCTACATTCTTAATTTAGAAGATAAAAAAGAAGACGATACCGATATCACACCCGATGTAAAGGGTATGTTTATCCATAGAGTATTGGAACGTTTATATCGTGAAAATACCGAACTTTATAAAGATGCCCTAGAATACGATTTGTATCTTAATAAATTAGCCGATCAAACCCGGCAAATTATTGAGGATGAAAAGCCAGTTTTTTTAAAAACATCGCAATTACCTCAAATTGTAGTGAGCGATTTTATAAAGCGCGCCGAGGGGGCTATTGTTGAACTGGTAAAAAATGAAGTATTGGCCCTGCGCGACAAAAAGAAAACAACATTTCCCCATGTATTAGAGTGGGCATTTGGCAGCGGGAAAGTTTCGCCCTTTAAAATACGTTATCGCGATCATGATATTTTTGTAACCGGACGCATTGACAGAATTGATATTAACGAGGGAAAAAAATCGTTTACGGTTATTGATTACAAGACAGGTGAAATTGATAGTACGCAAAGTCTTAAAAATGCCGAATCTATCCAAATTCCGTTGTATCAGATGGCTATTCAAAATTTGCTTTTACCCCGCTACACATCCTCGCAAGGCGTATTATTAAGCCTAAAAGAAGTGGGTAAAAAAAGCGCTCTTGTGTTTGGTGATAATGCCGATACCGATATGGCTATTAAAGGTTCAAAAATAAGTAATGACGAATGGGACTCTCTTAAAAAAAGAGTATGCGATATTATTGGTGAAGCTGCACTGGGTATTAACAAAGGCCTCTTTAATCCTGCCCCGCGCAACCAATCTCTTTGTACAACATGCTCGTATAAACAAATTTGTCATTACCAGGCTGTGGATACCGAGGAGGACGCAGCATGAGTAGCCTTACCCCCCATCAACAGGCTGCTGCTACACACACTCATTTGTCGATGAGTGTGATCTCGGGTGCAGGTTCAGGCAAAACACGCGTTCTTATTGAGCGTATTCGACATATTATAGAATCCGATAAAATTCCGCTGTATCGTATTTTAGCATTCACATTTACCGAAAAAGCAGCCAGTGAAATAAAAGAACGTCTGCTTTCTCAAAATGTAATTAAGCCCGAAGAAGAAAATAATATTCATGTGGGAACTTTGCACGCCTATTGCGCCGAACTCATCCGTAAATATGGCGTTCGCCTGGGCATTAATCCCGCTTTTACTATTGGCACCGAATACGATCAGCAAATTAGCAAAAAGGCCCGCATTACTTCTTCTATTCGTAAAGCTCTCGATAAAGGTGATGAAACGCTTTTGTTTTATGCCAAAACATTAGGGCTAAAGCGTTTGGTTCGCTTAGCCACACAATTACTGGACCATCCCCGTTTAACAGAAAGTCGTTTTTATAAAGATAAAACTTTGGATGACCCTGATGCCAAGCTTTTGTATGCTGTAAAATCTTTTTATGATGTGTGGCTGGAAGAAAAAATTAAAGAAGGAAAGTTGTATTTTAACGATTTAGAGTATTTGGCTTACCTACTGTTATCTACCTATCCCGATGTGCACGAGAAAGAAAAAAAGCGCTTTATGCATATTTTGGTAGATGAATTTCAGGATATTAACCCTCTTCAGGGTGCTCTCATTAAAAAAATTCATGATCCTCATGTTAACAAGCTATTTATTGTAGGCGATCCCAAGCAATCTATTTACCGTTTCCGCAATGCCGATGTAGGGGTGTTCTTAAAATTTAATCAATGGATTAAGGAAAATAATGGTGAATCTATAGCACTGAATGACACTTTTAGAATGACACCTGTTGTATCCCAAGAAGTAAACCGTGTTTTTAAAAACCTTTTGGCAGATAACAATATTACTTTTGAAAGCATTCATTCATTGTCGAGTAATACAGGTGGACTTGTTAAAGCTGTTTGCGTTCCTAAAGGCAAAACAGCAGATGAATTACGTGAGCTAGAGGCACGTTATATTGCGCGTGATATTCTTGAAAACAGAAAAAGTGGTAAAATAGCCCTTCTGTTTCGTTCTGGCACAGCCATGAATGTGTATCAGAAAATATTAAGCGATCATGGTTTGCCCGTCAGTGTTACGCGTACCTCCGATTTACTTCAAATACCCGTCATCCGCGATTTAATCCATGTTATGGGTCATTTTGCCGGTGACACTACGCTCCTTACTCAGGCTGGTATTTTAAAATCGGTATTTTACAATCTTTCCGAAAAATTTATTCATCAGTATTTAAGTGGCAAACCGCGCTCCTTACTCGACCCCTATACGCCCGATCTGTTTATTAGTCCGTCCGATCATGATAAATGGCTAAAATTAAGATATAATTTTGAATACTGGCAAGAGTTAAGCCTGATACTATTACCCATCCCATTACTTAAAGAAATTATAACAACTCTTAAAATCTCATTATCGGATAATGGGTATTTGGAAGAATTCTTAATGATTTTAGAAAATCTTCCTGCTAGTTTTAATGAGAGTATGACGGAATTGTATAGAGTTATAAAAAAATTAGTGGCGGATAACGAGATTATTCCCACTCTTCCCATACAAGCAAATCCAGATGCTATTAGCCTGATGACCGTTCATGCTTCTAAGGGCCTTGAGTTTGACACTGTCTATCTCCCTCAACTATACGCACGCGGCCAAAAGGAATGGGAAGATTATATTTTTGACGATTCTCAGGGCTTATCGGTTAAAAAAGAAAGCGCTAAACCGTTGCCCGGATTAAAAGTAAAACTTGAGGAATCAACCTACTATGCGCAACTTAAAGAAAAAGCCGCACTTGCCGAAAAGGAAGAAACCAAGCGTCTGCTTTATGTGGCCATGACAAGAGCGAAGGAAAATTTAATTTTATTTTTAAAAGAACCTTCAAAAAAAATTGAGCAATTATTAGATGGCACATCTGTTAATGAATGGTTGTGGCATTTGTATGCTGAAAGTTCTTTAATGACGCCCCTCTCTTTCTCCGATGAAATATTATCTAAAAAGCAAGAAGAACCGGTTTCTGATATGCAACATCACATGTTAGAGCCTATTCATAATACACACAACACTCTACATTTAACCGTATCCGAAATTGAAACCTTTGACCATTGCCCCAAGCAATTTCATTTACGATACAATCAAAACATTATACCGGTAAAAAACGAACAGAATTTGTATGCTTCTAGCCATGAAAATGAATTCTTAAACGCGGCTGATTGGGGAACTTTGTTACATGAAATTATGGAGTTTTTAGATTTTAAAACCTTATCAAATCGTCAAACTGTGGTTGATCAGGCTTTAATTAATCAACATATTGACGACCCGGATAATAGGGTTAAAAACAAAATAATCCATACGCTCGATTCTTTGCTGGGCAATGGTGAAATTTTTGGAGCCTTAGCTCAAAACGATGAGCTCTATTCTGAATGGGATTTTACTTATAGGCATCACGATGTGATTTTAAAGGGAACTATTGATCGTCTTTATCGCGTTGGCAACGATTGGCATGTTATGGACTACAAAACAGATAAAATTATTAAACGCGACGATATTGAAAAAAAGATAAATGAATATGATATTCAGATGAGCTTGTATGCTTTTGCGGCTTCTCGCATTTTGGGAGTTAGTCGCATTTATACTCACCTCTTATTTATGGACGGACCCTTTGTGTATAAAAAAGAATGGAATACCGCTGAATTGACCGGTGTAGAAATAAAATTGAATGAAATTATAAATAAAATGGGACTAGCTTTTAAAGATAAAAAATACGCTTTAACAGAAAACAGCGATTTATGCCCCACCTGCCCTTATTATTCTAAAAATTATTGTGGAATAAAATCTAAAGCTTTTTCAAATTAAAGAAAAGCTAAGCCTTGATTTGTCCGGCCTTTTGTATTGTGGCTAAAATACTATTCCCCAATTTTTTGTAATAGGGCTCGCTACTTTGAGAAAATCTTTCGGCCATGCTAGTAATTTCTGTTTTAAACTTGGCTGCAAGCTGATTGGTGAGTAAATAATTAAAGGTAATTTCATTAATATTAAAATCGGGATCGGTAAGGCCTAAGTTTGCTGCTTTTTTAAATTCTTCGGGAGTAAGTGTGGGCGCGCGGTTTAAGAGTTCTTCAATAACGGCTTGACGTACAAGTGGGTCATCCATAACTAGGCGGTTGGCAAATTATCCTTATAGGTGGTCACCAGGCCTTCAAAGTCCTTGTCTTCTAAATTAGGCATTTCTCCGTAGGGATTGGCTTCTGGCCCTTCTACCTCGGCATAAAATTCTTTACCAAAACCTCCACCCAGTACACTTTTTGAGAGAAATGACGCGAAGCCTTTTACCGAACCGGCTTGATAGTTATCGGGCTTAGGTGCCGGCGCAGTAGTAGATGATGTCTTTGCTTCACCTTGCGGTATGAGAGTAGTTCCGTCTTTTTGACCAATACGAAATGCCATATATGATTATATTAACCAAACCTTATTAAATATTCAATAGTTATGTTTTATATTGAATACAGTCTTGACAATTAGGTCCAAAACCCATAAAAGTTTTTTAATTTTGAAAATCATTTTCAATTTCACTTACCCCGTACCGGGTAGGTTTTTTTAAACTAAGGAGACAAACAACATGAAGCCGCAACACGCATTACTGCTCGTATTTACTCTATTAACACTTTTAATTTCAGGCCAAGCCAAGGCCGATTCACGCCATTTTGGTTACCTTTATGAAGCCGATTCTGTGCTTGAAAAAGGCAAATGGGAATTTGAACAGTGGCTCACCTTTCGCACCGGAAAAGGGTCGGGTAATTACTACCGTTTTGATATTCGTGAAGAAGTTGAGGTGGGTTTAACCGACCGTTTAACAACGGCTTTATATCTTAACTTAAAAAGCGAAAGTAGTGATGGGGTATCTTTTTTACCGGACGAGGAAGCTTTTAAATTTGAAGGGGTGTCTTCCGAATGGAAATACATGATTAGCAGCCCCAATTTGCATCCCGTAGGCCTCCTCCTCTACTTTGAACCCACCTACAGCGGTCGCGAACTAGAGCTTGAGGAAAAAATAGTTCTTCAACACAATTTTGGTGAAAACTGGATTTTAACATACAATTTTGTAATGGAGCATGAATGGGAATTTGAATCGAGTGGTACTGCAAAAGAAATGGCCATAGAAAATAATTTGGGACTGGCTTACAAAATAAATCCTAACTGGTCGGTAGGAATTGAAGGCCGTGCCGTTTCTGTAATTGGTAATTTTGATGATTATGAACATACCGCCTTTTTTGCCGGCCCATCCGTTCATTATGAAAAAGGCCGTGGCTGGGCCACTTTGGCTGTTCAACCGCAACTCACGACTGATAAGGGTCATCGTTTATTTGATGATCACGAGGCTGTAGAAGTACGTGCCATTGTTGGCTTTTACTTCTAAAATCACTTTATCGCTTTTTTTAAATAAGCTATAGAGGCGAATGAGCTGATCATTCGCCTCTATATTTTTATGAAGCAAATTCTCTTTCTTTTTACAGCCCTATTACTTGCAAAGATATCGTTTGCCGAAACTGTTTATTTGGCACCAGCCGATGCCCTCAAACTGGCTTTTCCCAACGCCTCTTTTATTATTGAAAAGAAAACTCTTACTCCCGAACAAAAAAATACTTTGGAAAAACAAGTTGGAAAAATCACAAAGGATACTTTTAATTTTAATGTTGCCAAAGTAAGTGGCAGCACAGTTGGTTATGCCCTTATTGATAATGAAATAGGAAAAACAGAACCTATTACTTTTATGACTGCATTGAATGCCGATGGGAGTGTTAAGAGTATAGAAATTTTAGTTTATCGTGAATCGTATGGTAGCCAGGTAAGCGGCAAAGGTTTTTTAAATCAGTTTAATGGCAAAACAACGGCTAATCCTTTAAAGTTGGGTGGCGATATAAACAACGTTACCGGTGCCACTTTTTCGTCAAAAGGCATCACTAAAGGCGTCAAGCGTGCCTTAGCCTTATGGAGAGTTTTGTATGGCCAATAATCTTTCTTCCTGGAGCCCTTCCCTTAAGGCCTTGGCAAAGGGACTTATTTTAACACTTTTATTGGGTTACTTTGTGGCTTTTTTACAAATTTTTGACCGCACCAATATGAATGTTAAGGAAACAGTTCAATATTACCGCGGTGATGAAAGCGGCGATCCTAATAGCATTCTAATGCCGCAAAGTTTTACCAGTATTTTATCGGTAACGCATGTACACAGCTTTTCTCAGCCTTTTATTTTTGCAGGCCTTGGTTTCATTTTTGCCTTCAGCACTCTTTCCGAAAGAAAAAAAGCATTTTGGATTAGCTTGGGTTTTGCCGGAACTGTTTTAAGTAATGCCACGCCCTGGCTTATTCGTTATGTGGCAGGTGAAGCCGTTTATTTATTTGGTGTGTCGCAGGCCATGATGTCGTCTAGTTTACTAATCATGTCGTTTGTATCCTTAAAACAGCTGTGTAAAAAAGAATGAAAACGATTATTGTTTTTTTTCTCCTCTTCCCCTCACTTGTTTTTGCCAAAACATATTCCCGTACCCAAATTTTAATGGGCAATGTTCCCGTAAGCATCACCATACGTGATTCTAAAACATCTCAAAACCAGGTTTTTAGCGCCATGAACAATGCATTCAGCAAGGTATACGAAGTAGAAAAACAAGTGAGCCAATATATTTCTTCTTCTCCCGTGAACCGTATTCAAAATTCTACTCGCTGGCATAGTGTTCCAAACCATTTATGGAAACTAATTGGCTATTCTTTAGAACTTTCTCAGAATACAAATGGTGCTTTTGATATTACTTATGCAAGCACCAATAAAAGCGCCACTTATCGCGATATTCAAATAAACGAAGAGCATCACGCCGTGCGTTTATTAAAACCTGGAATGCACCTTTATGTACTGGGTGTTGCAAAAGGATATATAGTGGATGCAATGAGCCAGGAACTAAGCGAAAAGGGCTATAAGCATCATATTATTAATGCCGGTGGCGACATTTATGCCTCTGGCACATGGAGTATTCAAATCCGTAACCCTTCTCAACCCAATAATGCCCTTTCAAAAAAAATAAGAGTTACAAACAAGGGTGTTTCCACCTCCGGTTTGTATGAACGCGGCAAACATATATACGATCCTAAAACAAAAAAACCTTATTTAGCTGATGGAAGTATTACTATTATTGCTCCTAGTGCCACACTATCGGATGGGTTGGACAATGCCGCTTTTGTTTTGGGAGAAAAAGCAGAAGAAATAATAAGAAATAATTACCCGCAAGTAAAAATAATTAAAACACAATATCGGGCTATTTCTTCACAGTAGAAATAGTTTTGAGCTTATCGGTGTTTTGCTCTACCTGACCATGTAACCTTTTAATTTGATCGATAAAAGACTGAATGTCGGCAGTAATGGGAATAGTTTTATCGGCTTGATGAGAGGCAATGTTATAAATTCTTTGCCCTAAATCTAGAAAAAGAGATTCAATCATTTTTAAATTTTTTTGATTTTTTAAATTAAGCTTGGTGACCTCCATGGTTTTACCGGCCACTACTTCCATGCCTTTAAAACTATCTTTCACTACTTTTAATCCGGTTGCATAAGCACGCTTGGCATTTTTTCCCAGTTTCTCTATCATTTCCTTATTGTTCTTTTTTAATTCTGTCACTTAAAACTCCTTGCCGTGATGGGGGGTGCTTTGGTACTCTCGCTTCTTATTTGTTATGCAGAAGCTAGTTAAATTCATCAAGTACTTATTTATTTTTACCTTTATCATAGTTGTGTTGGGCTTGGTGGGTGTGAGTAGTTTATTTTACAAATATAGTAGTGATCTTCCCAAACTTGACAGCTTAAAGGATTACAACCCTCCTGTGGTATCCGAGGTATTTTCGGATAACGGCACTAAAATTGGCGAGTTTTGGACCGAAAAGCGTTATTTATTATCTCCCAAAGAGCTTCCCAAAACTATTGTTGAAGCCATAGTAGCCGGTGAAGATGACCGTTTTTTTGAACATCAGGGATTAGATTATTACGGGATTTTCCGCGCTTTTTTAGAAAACCTGCGTGCCGGCCATGTGGTGCAAGGTGGATCTACCATTACGCAACAGGTTACCAAATCCCTTCTTTTAACGCGTGAACGTTCCATTGAACGTAAAGTTAAAGAAGCTATTTTAGCCACCAAAATTGAAAAGTCGTTTAGTAAAAATGAAATTTTATATCTTTATTTAAACCAAACATTTTTTGGAAACCGAGCCTACGGCATTGAAGCTGCTGCCCGCAATTATTTTAACAAATCGGCCAAAGAATTAAATATTGCCGAGGCCGCCATGATTGCGGGGCTTGCCAAAGCCCCCTCTTCTTATTCGCCTATTGTTAAACCAGAATTAGCCAAACAACGCCAAGAATATGTAATCGATCGTATGTATACCGTGGGATATATCACCGAGGAACAGGCCAAAAAGGCCAAGGCCTATCCGATTAAAGTGAGTGTGGCTAAAACAGACAAAGAATTTAATTATCAGTATGCGCCGTGGTTTACCGAGTATGTGCGCACTTATTTGCAAAAAACATATGGTGAGGAATCGCCATACACAGAAGGCTTTAAAATTTACACCACCCTTAATATAGATAACCAAAAAGCAGCCGACATGGCTGTGACCCGTGGATTGCGTGAGCTGGATAAGCGCCAGGGCTATCAAGGCCCCCGCCAGCAATTGCAGGAAAGCGAAATTAAAAAGTTTTTAGATGATGAGCACGTTAAGCTTGCCAAAGAGGAATTTTATAACGAACCTTTCTTTGAAAACCCCTCTCAGGTTAATTTTTTAAACCGTTCTTTTCGTTTAAATGAAAATCAGGATTATGATGCCGTTATCACCAACGTGAGCAGTGATGGTTTAACCGTCTCGGTAGCTAATTTAGAAGGAAAAATTTTACCCGCCGACTACGCCTGGGCCAGATCGCGTCCTTACCGTTTTGCCGGTAGTAATATTGGCAAGCAACATGGAAAAACTCTATTTAGCCGTGGAGATGTAGTGTGGGTGCGTCTTAAAAGTGGAAGCGGCACTACTCCCCTTTTTACTTTAGAACAAGACCCCGAAGTGGAAGCAGCCCTTTATTCGTATGATCAATATACAGGGTACATTAAAGCCATTGTAGGCGGTAAAGATTTTAAAAAGAGTGAGTTTAACCGTGCCACACAATCGTTACGGCAAACTGGATCGGTGTTTAAGCCCATGTTGTATGCTGCTGCTTTAGATAAAGGATATAAACCCGATACGGTTATTGATGATTCTCCTGTCTATTATGAATATTCTCCCGGAAGATTCTGGTCTCCTCAAAATTATGGTGGTGGTTATAAAGGCCCAACCAGTTTTCGTAGTGCTCTTGTTAATTCGCGTAACGTTGTTTCGGTTAAAATTTTGATGGATATTGGAACCGATTTTACAACCGGATATTTGCGCAAATTGGGTATTGAAACGCCCATTAAACGTTATTATTCGATGGCGCTAGGCGCTAACGACATGAAATTGGCCGATGTAAGCCGCGCGTTTGGTGTATTTCCTACCGGTGGTATTTTACCCAACACAGTTGCTATCACACGCATGACCGATCGTTATAATCGTGTACGGGAACAATTTGAACCGCGTAAAATTGTACCGTACTCCCAGCAATTAGAAGCTCATAAAAATGCAAAAGCATCCGGCGATTTCAACAAGCCTCTTTTAGAAGCCGGCGAAAAATGGATTAAGGATGACAAATTAAGTATTAACGATATTGAAAAGAAAATTTTATACGGTTCTTATATTCCCGAAGGATATACCATTTCGCCAAAAACAGCCTACACCATGGTATCTATCATGAGTGATATTGTAAATTTTGGAACGGGTTATAAAGTAAAAGAATTAAAACGCCCTGCCGCCGGCAAAACGGGTACCACCAACGATGAAACCGATACATGGTTTGTGGGTTACACACCCGAACTTTTTGCTGGTGTATGGGTAGGTTTTGACCAGGTTAAAAAAATAGGAAGTGGCGAAACGGGCGGCCATACAGCGGCCCCCATCTTTTTATACTATATGCAGGAAGCCTTAAAAGGCTTGCCCATCAAGCAGTTTGATATTCCCAAAGACATCAACGACGCCTCTCTTATGGCACCGCTGGATACCTCGGCTGGTGATGCTGAAGCGGGTGGTGTTGGAACACCGGGTGATGGTGCGGAGTTTTTTATTTACGATTTTTAATCGGCTAAAATAACGGTGGCCATGGCATAGTCGCCGGCATGAGATAAAGACACAAATATTTTTTGAACATTTCTTTTAGTGGCTGCTTCTTTTACTTTTCCCGATAAACGCAGATAAGGTCTTTCGTGCTGATCACATAATACTTCAATTTCTTTAAAATCAACCCACCCTATCCATAATTCTTGTTTATGCAGATCAATAGCATTGATAGCTTTAATAAAGGCTTCTTTAGCCGCCCAGCGGGCAGCATAATGTTGCGCTTTATAGCTTATATTGCGAGCTTCCAATATTTCTATTTCATCCAAGGTAAAATGACTGCTTAAATATTGCGACGGATCGGCTTTAAGAACGTTTTCTTTATAATCCGAAATTTGTACAATGTCGCAACCTTGGCCAAGTATCATCATTATCTGGGTCTTCCATATCCAAGACTAGCTTGCGGGTTTGCAGCAATCCATTCTCTACTACGTCTTACATGGTTATCAAAAAGAGTATCATCGGTTGGTTTACCTTTTGTAACAGCATCGTTCATTGTAATTAAAGGCCTACGACCGGTACGTATAGCGCCCTGTAAATCGTTAGCAGCGCCCATGGTGCGTTCCAAACGTCCTTGATACGCTGTCCAACCGGCACGGCCATATCGGCCCATCACCATGCGCTGCCAATATCGGCTTCCATTGAGCATAACACCTTCAAAGTTTTCTTTCCCAAAACCATAAGATGAAAAGGCAAAGGCATCTAAAGTAGCGGGATCTACCTGGAAACCAAAACGCGTCATCATGAGATGATGGAGTTTGGCATCTACAATAGGATTAACCGTTTGCAATCCAGCACGAGCTGGAAAGCGACCCGTTAAAAACATATCCAATCCTTCAATGATACCATCCAGTGCTGCTTGGCCCATGGTGTGACCAACTAAAACACCCTTGGGAGCGTTAGCAGGATACAGATTACCAGCCTCACGTAAACCAGCGTACATGGCTGTTAAGTAAGCTACCTTCAAATCGTTAGCATCACCCTGAACAGTTCCTGTGCCATGCGTTTCGTGGAACATGATTTGATTGGGAGTTAAACCAAAAGGTTTTCCATAAGCATCTAAAAGATAAGGGAGGCGTGTAATAGCACCACGATCGGGGCTAGCGGCTGCCGCAGCTTGTCCGCCAGACGCATTGCCAACACCCAGCGCAATACCTTCCACAGGCCATCCGCGTTCAAAAGCTACATCACCGCGCGTAAGAACAGCCACACCGGCACCTTCACCTGGCACAAAACCGTTGGCTAAAGTACTAAACACCAAATTAGCCGCCTGATTTTCTGGAACACCCAGTTTTCTTAGATAGTCAATGGTTTGTGTGGCATCAATTTCGGCAAAGCGTTTGGTGGCGCCCTGACCAACTGGTGTCTCTACGCCACCCATCATCACCACATCTACTTCACCGGTAATAAGCATAAATATGGCGGTAGCCATTGATTCGGCGGTTGTACCACAAGCCGCTACGTTTAAGTTTTTAGGGCCTGTAAAATTACGTAAATAATTCATGGCCACGCGTGCTTGAGGCATATTACCCAAACCATCTACAATGGGTTTTCCCATACCACCGGGAGCATTTTCGTCGAACAAGCCCAAGGTTTGCATGAGACGCGCATAGGTTTGGTCGGCCAAACCAGTTCCCATGGCAAGACCCGTACGAATACTTAAAACGGGATCGGCTTCAATAGCTTCGGGTGTTAATCCAATAGCAGCCAAAGCGCCAGCAGTAGCACGTATCAATAAATTACTAGAACGGCTTACTTCACCAGCGTAAGCACGTGGCATGCCTTCTGCCACGGGATCCCAACCGGTTGGAACCTGTCCCGCCAATTGGCGGTCCAATTCTTTTTCGGCCCAAAAATAATCGACCGATCCAGCATTTTTCACCAAAGTATAAGTACCTTCACCATCTGAATAATACTGATCTCCTTCACTCATCAACTGACGCAACTGGGTACTATCTAAACCTCTAACAGTACGCGCTTCGGGGCTCACTATTTTCATTAAATATTTATCGCCACGAGGATTAAAACCGTAATGTAAATCGGGTTCAATTTGGCGGATACCCACATGAGCATTCATCCAGTCACCATAAATATCACGCACGCCTTTAGCGTTAATAGGAGCACCTTCGGACAAAGCTGCTTTAGCTGCAACTTCACTCACAGTTGCCATTTCTGTTGCCATATTACGGGCCACCACATAACGACCGCGTCCACTATCCCATTTCACAATATTTTGTAGAGCCGCCAAACGCATGATGGATTCATCATCCAAACGTTTCACAGAGCCCATTTCGGCTAAAGCGCGTGTTGTGGCACGATCACCACCGCCCACAATACGATCAGCCGACACCACAACCACTGTTTGTTCCAACGGAATATCCAGCGGCGCATCCGTAGCACGACGATGCACAGCGGGGGCTTCAATCCGTCTGGCTGCGGTGTGGACTTCAATACTATCAGTCGGCTTTAGACGACCATCTTTGGCGCCCGCTTCGGCAATGGCCTTCAGCATCTCAGCCTGATCCGTCACGTCTCCGACAATTTCATTGCGCACCGGCAACATGCGTTTGGGTCCCACGGCCAAGAAACCTGCCTCGGTCGAAACTCTTACAGGACGATTGGCAGCCACATCCATAACAATAGGATGAGATAAAACCACATCCAAAAATGCCGCTTCGGCTGGCGCATGAGTACGCACACCAATGGCTTCAATACCTTCGGCTGCCTTGCCGTTTTCATCCATCAGTCCAGTACGAATCCAACCGTGCTCTTGATCAGCAACAGTATAATAATCCTTTAATGAAGGGTCGCTTTCAGCAGCATTGACATAGGCTTCCTTGGCTGCTTGCACATCACCGTATTCACCGCCAGGCAGCAAATGCTTGTTGGGCGAACCAGCCAAGACTTCAATAATCTTAAAACTAGTCACGCCATCCTCACGCATATTGCTTACTAATGCCGCACGCACACGCTCCAATCCCTTGTAGTTGACATTGAAAGTCGCCAATCCATCGCCCGAAGCCTTGCCTCCCAACTTGCCTGCGGCCAAATGCGTGTCAAAAGACAGGGGCCAGGCCGCAAAGTTGTAAACATAACGGGGATAAAGTTTGCGGACTTTCAACGTTGCCTTGAAGCCCTCAACATCTTCATCCGAACCAACGTTCAAGCTGGCAAATTCCAGCTTGGCGCCACGACCCCGATGTTCATGGTAAGTACGTTCATAGAATTCAATCAGCGGAATTTCGCCCCACTGTGGAGTACGCACCATCACGTTGTAGTCTTCTTTGGAAGTTGTGACGATAATATGCGCACCACCGGCGGCAAAGGCCTTGAAGTTGTCGATATTGATCGACGCCAGAGAGGCACCAATCATCAAGGCCACTTCGGGAATACGTGACCCATCAGCTGCAACCGTTTGATAAGTACGACCATTGGCAATAAAATCATCGGCAGCTTCTAGTACCAAGTTACGATCCGGACCTGACAAATAATCCACATGACGACTTTCACCATCCAAGGTCAAAGTCCCGCCTTCGCGGAATTCTGTCACCATGTCTGCGGCCGTAAAACCAGGACGCGCCACTTCCTTGACCGTGATTTTACCATCTGTGCCCATGTTCATGCGCGGACGGGTAAAACTGCCAGCCCACACCACATCAGGGCGGGCGACCGGTGCCTTCATGGCACCGTTGGGATTCATGAGTTTGTCACCAGACAAAGTCGGATCCACAGTCTGATCCGCCACCAAAGTTTCCATGCGGGCCAACACTTGATCCCAAGCTTCCAGTTCGGGGCGGGCCGTTGCACCATAGGCCGTAAGATCAGCCAAAAAATCTTTGGCATGGGCTAAAATACGGGCATGGTCCTGCACTTCGGCACCGGCTTGTGCCAAATGTTCGGCCAGCGCCTTGGCTGCCGCACCTTCCAAGCCCTCAATGGCACCCAAACGACTCACTAATTGTGACCTACCTACCACTTGGGCTTCTTCATCTGCTATCAGGCGTGTCAATTGGGGATAAGAACTGGCAATAGCTGCCAGCTCTTCGGCCACCTGCGCCCGCTGATAGCGCAACAGGGCCAGGGTGCGCGTGGTCGCACGGTTGGCCATGCGAGCCATTTTTGTCGCTTGTTCGGCCAATACAGTTGCGACACTAGTCCCTGCGCGCAAGGCAAACTTTTGGCCAAAGATCCAATCTGTTACTTCAGAATCAACAAATTGCGAATGCACCGAACGCATTTTGTCGGCATCAAAAGCCGGCGTTAAGCTGTCAGCAAAACGATCACCCAGCTTGTCGCGAATTTGCTGCATGACGGCTTCGCGGCGTTCATACTCGGCCACCTGACCACGCAAGCTTTCCAATTCGGCAAACAAGGCGGTGAGCGCTTTTTCGTCCAAACCAGGGTAGGAATCAGCCAAAAACCGGAAGGCGATGGATAAATCACGATCACGGTGCAACTTTTTCATGTCAACCTTGACTCCGCCGCCTTCTCCACCACCACTGGCAGCCTTTTCTTTAGCCGAAGCCAATGGGATTGATTCGCGGGTACGATAATGGCCCAGCAACTTGTCCAACCAGGCCTTGCCATCGGTATTGCCAGTCAATGCCAGATCGCCATCTGCCAATTGTTTACCGGTATCGTTTGAGGTGCCTTCACGCGAAGCCGTTATGGCCAGCATCATGGCTTCCAATCTGCGACCCGCAGGCAAATCGGCCCACTCAGTCAGAAAATGTGCTTGGGCAGCCTTGTCATCGGGTACACCAGTCAATCTGGCCGCAGCCGCCTTGAAATATTTTTTCAGAGTCGGTCCGGCAGTAGTAAACGCAGCTCCACCGCCAATGGCACCTGCCAAATCTGTCAGACTCAGGGATTTATGCGCATTGTCGGGCACAGTGGCTCCAGGAAATTCCGGTTTAATGCCGTCATTGGCCACAGGAATGGCCTTATCCGAACCACCCATCAGTGTTTCCAATGTTTTAGACACATCCACTTCTTCAACACGCACCTTGCGCTCCATGGCCACGATGGTGCGCAAAATATCCAAAGCCGTGATTGTTTTATCAGGTACATTGCCGGCAGCCACTGGCGCTGCTGCTCTTGCAGGAGCTGCATCAGCTGGCGGCGGTGTGGCACCTGCCCCTGGCGCAGGATTGGATGGTGCAGCAACCGTAGCAGGAGCTTCTTCGGCAGCTTCGACATGGCGGATGATTTTGTTCCAGTCATCCACAGCACCTGTGGTGAGAAATTGCGGACCTTTACCATTGGCAATCAAGACACGACGAGCGCCTAATTTTTTATCAGTGGTAGAAGACGCATGGTCTTTAATTGTAGAAGCTGGCGCAATTTCAATCAAACGTTCAGCTCGTACGGCGCCCGCTGGTTCAAACACGGCCATCTGCACCTTGACCCACTCAACAGGTGCCGCAAACTGATAGACTAAGCCCACGCGTAATAGATAATTTTCTACTTCAACACGATCGGCAGTTCCCGCCTCTAAACGACGACGGAATTCATGTAAATCGACTAAGTGCTGGCCCATGAGAGTACGTAACTCTCTTAAGAGCTGTTCCGAATCAAAACCCTTGGCCTGCATCATGGCTGCTGTAGCTTTAAACGCATCGGTATCAAGGCCTTCGGCGTAGCGATTAATAAAAGCCACAACCGAATCGATATACTCAGGCGTCACGCGGAAAACTTCGCCATGAATGCAAGGCACATAGCGACTATCCAGCGAGTGGCCTTCGGCAATGGGAGTGGTGGTGAGAACACGCCAAAATTCGGGAATACCAAAAGCCAGAACCTGTGAATGGAAGGGAGTATCAATCGGCAACTTGGTAATCACCGAACTAAAAGGTCTGCCCAGCCTTGCCATGACCTGTTTGTGGGCTGCATCAATACGACGACCGACTTCTTCGACTGCGTCTATTTCACCGGTTACAGTGGTTTGGGTCGGGCGATTGAAATTGGCCAACTGCACAAACTTGCCGGTGTCTCGACGCACGTCTTCAACAATTTTTCGGATGTCGACCTGGGTTGTCGGATCTTCGGAATCAGGTTGGTCAAAATCATTGCGATAGTAGGCAATGGCATCCATGCGGAAAGGCGACTTGCCATCCGCATCACGCAGAGGATCCACAAAACGCTGCATCGACATGCCACGCATGTAGAACATGTCGAGCAAATCTTCGGCAGAAATTTTGCCTGCCATGTAAGCCGCCACATATTCGCCACGGCTATTGCCAATAAGAACGGCATCTTCCTGATATAAACCTTTGGCCTGCAACACGGCAGCTGTAGCAATATCATGAGCACCCAAAGCCATTTGGGATAATTCGGTACGGTGGATTACATGTTCGGGATGCTTAACCGGTGTTTGTACACCACGGCCCTCAACGGGAACAAAAGAAAGTTCCTTAAGATCGGGATTGCCAACCATGGCTATAATAGAAAAACCATACTTTGCACGAGTATGACGATCTAAGCGTTCAAGCATGGCTTTGCCTGCCGGTTCAGCCAAGAGTTTGGCAAACATGCCAGGCTTTTGGTCGCCTTGTCCTGGTAACGCATAAGCCGTGCGGGGTTGTGCTACTTCGGCTATCATTTCTAAAACAGTTTTTGTTTTGCTGGCATCGGCCGGATCGGCCATCGTAGTTTTAACGCGCACTAAAATACGTCCATCCCGAGCTCCAATTTCTTCCACCGTATCGGTGAGTTTGGTACCGGGTTTTACTTCGGCCATCATGGTGGTTGTTTCTTTTAGAATACGTGCGGGGTTACCGCCCACAACAGGTGAAGCCACTAAAGTGGCCATGGCACTGGCCTTGGTCCACATGCCATGATTAATAACATGGTCTTGTCCCATTTTGGCCGCTATATACACATCATCATGGATGGGATTGATATCACCAGAGGCGCGTGAATAAACAGCAGGCTCCAATAAAGAAGTTTTTTCACGCTTGAATAAAACGGGTTGACCCGGAGCAAAAGCTGCATAGTCGGGTTTAGTAACTTTGCGAGAGTTGAAGAAATGACCTTGCAAGAAAGGATGTTTTTCTCCCTTGGCAAAAGTATCGGTACGGTCTACCGTTCCCACAATTTTATCACCGTCTAAAATATTTCCACTTAATCTGGATGTAGTAGCACCACTGGCATCAACCGTAATTTTTTCACTTAAATCAAATTTTAATTCGGTGTTATCAACAATCTTAACTCCGTCATGCAAAGTTACGCCGCGAACAACATCATGAGCTTTTAGAATAGCCCGTAAGAAAGGATTATCGGCCTTAAGATAAAACGTATGCGTTTGATCATCAAAACCGGAAGCATCAGAAAAATGTCCCAGCGTTAAAAATTCGCTGCGTGATTTGGCTACCAATATTCTTTCATCACCGCGCACCACATAAGTGCTCGCTTCCACAAAACGCTTACGGCCACTGGCATCGGTGGTTTCACCAACAATACGGGCTTCCGATTCAACAGTGTCTCCTTCTTGCACCCACAAACCATCAGCAACAAACTGGAGACTATCACGCACATGGCGTAAGTTAATAGGCGAACCACCCTCAACAGCTTTAAAAGCGGCGGCTGTCCAGGGAGCAGAGCCAAAACGAGCTACCATGGTAAGAGGTGCTGTGAGTTTGCCACTGGCATCGGTACGGCTCTCACGAGCGGCTGGCTGGCCACCCATGGCATTGCGGAAACGCACTAAATCATCACGGGTAACTGTATAAGAGCCACGATAAACACCACTCTCATCGGGCTGTGAGGAACCAAATAGACGAGCATAGGTTTCATAAGGATCTACAAAACGCTCTTCAAGTTTGGTCATAAAACCATGATGACGAGAACGCGTATATTCCCAAACAAAAGGCTCAGAACGACCATCAAATGTAGAATGACTAACTGTTAAGCGAGTTTGAGCTCCAGTGGACTCACCAGTTAATTCAAATTTAACACGCAGATTATTGGTTGAAGGCTCGCCAGAATTATCGTGAATGCGAATGGATGTTGTTTGGCCCAGAGCATTGGTTTCTACCACTACAACCTGGCCGTCTCTGGGTTTAAAAATGCCGCTTAAATCATTTTTAACTTTTTGACCACCTTCTTCATGACGGAAACGAACATCTAGAGCTGTACGTATATCACCTGTGCCCTGATTCATGAGGGCCTCAAGATAAGCATCCGCATCAACTCTGCTAGCCTTATCAATAACAAAAGTTCTCTTTTGACCACCTTCAGTATTGTCTTGCACTGAAACGCTAACACCACTTACCTTGGCCATATCGCTATAGACATAGGGTTTGGCACCCGGTTCCGACACTTCACCCACGGTTGATGTGGGGCGTGTTTTTTTAGCTTCAGCAACAGTAGCTTCCATTACTGCACGGTGCCAATCGGCAATAGGAATATTGGCCTCGGTAATTTGATCGGCCACTTCCGGACCTGTTTGAATTAATAATTGATTGGCATCATAACCCTGTTCATACAGTGCATACTGAGTTTGACCGCTCTTGTAATCGGCCACAAGTTGACCGGCATCCAAACCAAAAACAAAACGTTGTGGGAAATGATTGAAAACCAAAACAGCTTCCGATCCATTCCACTGAAATTCTCCGGCTCTGTGCCAAATAGCACCCAAGCGGCTTAAAAATTCTTCGCTAATGGGTTGTTCGGCTGCTTTTCCTAAGCCGGCAATAAAAGCCCGTGCTTGTGCACGTACTTGCCCCGGATCTGTAAAATTGGCATCTGCCGCAACCGTATGGGCCGTGCGGCCTGTTTGAGGAGCCAGGTATTCATCCATGGCTCGTTGCATGGCCACAAAAGTGGTGTTGTAAAATTCGGGATAAGGAGGACGGAATTTGTCATCGTAAAGAGACAAGTCTACCCAACGATTCAACACATCGCCAAAAGTCATGCTGGTAGGTTCAACAACGGCATCGCCTCTCATCCAAAACCATGGTTTTGTTTGAGAGCTATTGAACTCGGCAATAAGCGCGGCTTTTTGATCGGCACTCCAAGGATTAAATCTAAACTTACCGCCACCTAAATCAACTCTAACGCTATTTACCAAAGCTTCTAAACGCCCACAGCGGGCAAAATATTCGTTTTGTACAACATGTTGAGGGCCGCTGGCCTGGCTTGGTAAAGTGCCCACAGTTTTAGATGTTGCCGCCACATTGGCACTACGCACACCGTCTGTGGTTTTCATTACATCAAAGTTTTGGGCGCCACTTGCTACAATAACAGAAGCCGCTGGCAAATCACGCAAGCCATCACTGCGACCATGAATCATGGCACGCGCAATAAGGGCTGGTTCAAACAAACCACCGGCATCCACAACAATGGCTCCCGCTTTTTGTAAATCATCAAAACCGCGTCCCCATAATTCTTGAACACTATGAGCCCCATGATGACCACCAGCTACTTTGTTTTCTAATACAACTACCACTCCGTGACCATTTTGCGTGAGTTCGGGTTGGGCTTTAAGCACAGCCACCACATCGGCTACTTGAGAGGGTGAACCAATTTTAAATTGAGGAAAAGGAATCCCTGCCGCGTGAGCTTTTTTAATAAAAGCAGGTAAATCTTTAGGCATGCCGGCGGTTACTTCTACACCAACGGGAGAATCGTGTTCCTGACGCCCTTTAATAGCATCACTCACCTGACCATCAAAACCACCCCAAATGGCCATCAAATTGGTAAACCACGCTACTTCGCGCCCCACAACAGTGGCTACACTGCGAATAGCATCGGGCAAACGTGTGCCCCACGAACCGCTCGATAAACCGGTGAGCATACCTTCTTCTAAGGCAATACGCGTAACCGTATCTATATCGCCCGTGTGGGGCGTCATGGCGCCAATTTGAATAAAACTACCCACTTCTCCGCGGTAAGCTCTGTTAAAATCGGTTTGTACAATTTCGGTACCATCCGGAAGTTTTACAACTTGCCAGCTATCATAACGCGCAGCTGGTTTTGTTTTTGCTGCATCGGTCGTAAATAGTGCACGCAATCCATCAAAATTTTCATCGGCAGCCGAAATAATTTGAATACCAGTACCGGCCAAATTTTTACGCGCCATGCCGTCTACTGCTGTCCCTGGTCCAAATCCAATAACCACATCCACTCCGGCATCAGCCAAAGCTTTGCATTGTTTTGGAAAATGAAAACTGGATGTTCCACGATCGGTAATTGTGCGTGCAAGAGGATCTGCAACAGTCCGTAAATCGGCAGCATCCAAGGTAGAAAAGACGGGAATTGAGAGCGATTGAGAAGCTACACGTATGCCCATTCCCCCTTCAGGAGGTTGAGCATGATAAGTGGCAAGCTGACTATCACCATGTGCCATACCCAACGGATGATGAAAACGACCTTCCGAAGTAGTATCTAAAAATTTGATATATTCTGAATGTTTATCGTCTTTACCTTCATTGGCTTTATCAATTTTAACTTTAAGAGCAGCCAAGCCTTCTTGAGTTCCGGTAATTGTGTGTGTCCAATCGGTATTGGGACTTACAGAAATTTGATGATCATCACCTAATTCACGTTTTACGGCATCTGTAAACTTTTTTAGCCCAGCTTCAGAAATACCCCATACCGAACGCATGGGAATATTGCCGGCATAACCCGGATCGGATTGCCGATAGGCTTGTCCTTGATACGTTAAATCACGGATGGCTTCCTGAGCAGTCAATCCACCAGCTACATGTAAAGCCGGTGTAATACCCTGACTAAAACCAGTGGCTGCGTCTAAATGAATACGAAGTTTTAATACCTCGTGCAAGGTTAACGAAAATAAACCAATACCCGGCGAACTCACATCAACGGCATTAAGAATATCGCTACCCGGTGCCGAGGCTGGATCGTTGATCCAGCGCACAACATCTATTTGACGACCAGGTTCTACATCCGGAATTTTTCGAGTTAAATCGGAGAGATAATTTCCTCCTTCACGTTCAATAAAGCGACGAGCCTCGGGATAGGTTTTATACAAAAAGCGTAAGGGAGCTAACCAGTCATTAGCTTGGCCTGCAAACAAAGCGCCTACTTTTTTAGCATCCCATGCCGATTGGGGACGTTCAAAACGTCCTCCTTCAAAATCATCTAAACCTAATTCAGCACGCTTGTTGTAATACAGAGCCACGCGTTCCCAATTGCTGGTCACTACTTCTTCGGCGGAGCGTCCTGCCAATAAGCGTTCGGCTTCTTTTACAAAATGTGTTTCTAAACGAGTACGTTCTTCACCTGTAATAAGATTATTTTTAGCGTCACTCAAAAATAAAACCATATTAAGAGCCGCTTCGGTTTCGTTAGCCGCTAGTTTAAAGCCTTCACAAGCATTGGCTAAACCTAATTCTGCAACACGACGTAATTTATGCTCATCTTTTGGATCAAATGTGAGAACACTCAATAATTTTTGTGCCGTTTCAAAGTGAGTATCACCCTGAAAAGAGCTTGTATTACCACCCTGACTTCCATCACCCTGCGTATCCGCACCAGCACTTGAAGGTGCCTCGGCGGCTATGCCTTGTGCGCGTTCAAGGCCTAATTCTTGTACTAGCTTTAAACCTTCATTTAAACGTATACCAAAGTCTTCACGAAAAACATTCACCAAGTTGGGCTCAATGCCGTGAAGTTGTAATTGAGTAACACGTATTTTTACAGAGCCATGCTCATCTTTTACAGCGCGCAAAACTATTTTAGCCACTACAGGCTCGCCTTTTTGATTTACCAAATTGGTGGTAATAATTTGGCTAACACTTTTACCTTGCGCTTTTATGGTAGCTGCAATTTGGCCTGCCAAATCTTGCCTGGAAGGTAAAAGTGCTGCGCTAAGAGTTAAAGAATGACTATTGGTAGCTGGGTGCGTATGTCCGGCAAAATGAGAACCATCTTCTCTTGTCCATATTCCGGTATGGGTATAATAATCAACTCGGGCTACATCGCCTTCTTCGGCACCATCGGGAACAATAAAAGTATCGCCGCTTTCAATTTTTACATGACCATCAGCTTGTACGTGCAAAGTTTGTTCTACACCATATTTTGTATGGGCCTGGCGTGCGGTTTGTAAATGGTCTTCTGTTACACCAGTTCCCAACAATAAATACTTGAGAGAAACTAGCTGTGCTTTGGGCACAGGGTGAAGTTCATAAGGTGCCACTTGAGTGCTAGCCGCAGGAGCCGATTTAGCATCAAAGCCATGGCGCGATGTATTAATAGATACTGTTTGCGGTTTAATCATAGCCGCCACAATATTGGGATCAGCCGCTGTGGCATCACCGTCAATAATATTGCGTACAAAATTTTGATTGGGGTTTGTTTGTGAAGCCAAACGCGCTAACTCTTGACCGGCTTCGTTATAAGAACCAATAGCCACCCATTGAGTGTCGGTATGTTGAGCTAAGTTGGCGGCTTCTGGTTCAGATTTATTCACTAAATGTATTTGTGATAACTGGCCGGCTACTTCTTGTCCTCTTACTTCATCTTCAAGCACAGCGTACGCACCAAAAACCATGTTTTCAACGGACGGATCATAAACAACATTCACTTCACTTCCTGTGTAAACAGCAGCGCTTAATAAACCACTTAACTGAGCTAAACTCATGGAGTCGTCTACGTAAATAAGACCTAAACCCCTTGCAGCAGCGCGTGTATAATTGGTTTCTCCTAACAGATGAGGTTGATAATCTGTTCTAGTAAGCATATCCCAAGCCACTTCAGCCATAGTATGGATAGCTGTTGCACTATTAACATTGTCAATCGCTTCAAAAGTAACAAACTGACTTAAATAATTTCTTCCACCTGCTTTGGATCCACCAATACCCGAATTATTATTACCACCAAACGGCTGACGAGCCACCACGGCACCGGTTGTTCCTCTATTGATGTATAAATTACCTACTTCATCCCAGTGCTCGAGCACTTTGGCTTGTGAAGCTGGGCTACGGGTAATAACAGCGCCGGTTAAATTAAATTCAGAATCTTTTGCCACTTGAATGGCCGCATCCAAAGTATCCACACGCATAATGGCCAGCACGGGGCCAAAATTTTCATCCTGCATTAACGGGACCTGAGCGCTATCTACTTCTACCAGTGTGGGATTAATAAAATAACCGCCGTCGCCGCGTTTTTGTGTGGGACGACCGTCCAATAAAATACGGCCCTGGCGAGTTTCTTCTATATTCGTGATCAGTTTAATTAAACGGTGATACGACTCTTCATCAATCACAGGTCCGTAAGTGTTTCCAAAATCTTCTACGTTTCCAACTTTTAACGATTGAGCAGCTTCCACCAAACGATCGGTTATGTGGCGGAAATGAGCTTCATCCCCCACAATAATAAGCCTATCAAGCGCTGAACATTTTTGTCCGCCGTATCCAAACTTGGAACCTAAAGCATATTTAATGACTTCGTCCGGATGCGCATCGCGATCAATAATCATCGCGTTTTTGCCACCCATTTCGGCAATTACTTTTACACCATGAGGCGCTTGTGTTTCGTAAAGTTGAAGACCTGTTTCTTTGGAACCCGTAAAAGCGATAACATCGGCAGGATGTTCTTCTGCTAAATATTTTCCAAAATCAGAACCTTTGGAAGGTACAAAATGGACAGCATCGGCATCAATGCCCGCTTTGCGGTAAATGCTATAAACGGCATAACCCAAAATGCTGGTTTGTCGCGAAGGCTTAATAACGGTGCTGTTGCCTTCAACAAGAGCTGCTGCCGACATGCCGGTTAAAATGGCCAAAGGAAAATTCCAAGGAGCAATAGCGGTAGCTACGCCTTTGGGCTTGATATTCACATCGGGGTTTTCATCCCGTAAGCGTAAAGCCTCGCGGGCATAATATTCTAAAAAGTCTATAGCTTCGGCAACTTCAGCATCGGCTTCGTGCGGTAATTTTCCAGCTTCCAGCATGAGAATGGCTGTTAATTGAAATTTGGCCAAACGCATTTCTTTAGCGGCTACTAATAATTTTTGAGACCGCTCTTCAGCACGCGTATCATTTCCCCACGTGCCAACAGCATTTTCGGCAGAATCAAAAGCAGCTTTTATCGCTTCTCTATCGGCAAGAGCTATTTTGCCTAAAATTTGAGAAGGTTGAGATGGATTAACAGAATTTTCGGTTTGAGAAGATCTTATGGTTTCACCTGCAACTACGGGTTCAAAAATAAATCCTGTTTCTAAACGTTGTTGCAATCCGACTTTAGCTTCTTCAAGGGCATTACGAAGCTTTTCCTGATTTTCTGGTCGTGAATAATCGGTGAGAGGTTCATTAACAAAGGGTTCTCCTAATGAAGTGACAACAGCACTATTGCGCGATGTTAGGGGCTTGGGAGGCCACATATTGCCAATATCAGGAGGCTGAACCAAGTCCTCTACACTTCTTCCGCTTAAACGCTGCAGTAAAAACGATTTCTGTGAAGAATTTTCTAAAATACGACGGGCCAAATAAGCCATGCCCGGTAACAATTCACCCACAGGAGAATAAACACTTAAGGGAATACCATTCCCCACCAGCGCTTCTTTCATGTCGTTGGCCATGCCAAAAAGCATTTGCGCTTCCATGGGCACACTCAGCGAACGAGCTCTGTAAATGGCATAAGCCATAGTACGAGCATTATGCGAACCAATGGCAGCGCGCAGATACTGGTGTTCGCTCATCAACACATCTACCATTTCTTCGTAATTACCATCGCTGTGGGATTTTTCGGAGAAAACGGGAAGATCAAAACCTTTTTGTGCAGCTTGTAAATTTTCGTAATCCCAATACGCACCTTTTACTAAACGAATTAATACTGTGCTGCGTCTGTTACCTTTTTCTTCTTGCGCGTCTCCACGCGCCTTAGACCAGGCGGCCAAATCACGCAAAACGCTTTCGGAATCTTGTAAGTAGGCTTGCACTACAATACCTACATTGGTCATGCCGGCATATTTTTCTTCAGCTAAAACTTCTTTAAAGATGGCGTATGTTAAATCGCGGTATTCAAATTGCTCTAAATCAATAGTAACACCTACACGCACACCGCTTTCGACTTCTACCTTAAGAACCTTATCTAAAACTTGTCTAAACTTATCTTTTACAACCTTTGCAGTGCCCTCGGGGTCGGCAGGATTCCATTGTGAATACAAAGAAGAAAATTTAAGAGAAATTTGAATATCGTATTGATCGGCTTCTTCAAAAGTTTTAACGCTAAACTCACGCTTTCTGTTGGCACGTGTTTGTTCAATCAATTTACTATCACCTGCCAAGCGATCTATTAAATCCATGTAAGCATCCAAGTAGGCACTTTCTTCTTTGGTGCTGGTAATAGCTTCGCCTACAATATCGGCATTGGGCATCATTCCACTTTGAGCCATTTCACGAAATTGTGTTGCTGCATTTTTTGCACTTGTAGCCGATATATAGCGGTACGCCATGGTACGGATGCCACGTTGAATAGCAAAAGATAAAGCCTGCGAAGGAATACCTCCATGAGCCATGTTAATAGCTAAGCGTAACGGCCCTGGTAAATTAGAATTGAGAGCCATCTCTTTAGGAAAGTAATCTTTAAAATGACTCACTACTTCTTGCGGATCATTTTCTATTTCGGGAAGCACATCGGTAAAACGCATCACTCTATCCAAAAGATCAGCATCAGCAGACATGGTAATAGTCATCTTATCTAATTGTCGAGAAGCTAGTTCGGAGATGGCTCTAAAAGGATTTAAGGAAAGTCCACGTTTATAGTCAATTAAACCTCTGGCAATTTCTGCCACTTCTTTTTGAACAGCTTCTTTTTTTGCTTTAATGGCAGCCGCTTTCTCCCGACGCGTTTCCTCATCCATTACAAAACCTTGTGTATCTCCTCTGTTGCCGTCTCCCTGTGTATCCCCATGTGCGGTTTCGGGCGCCGCAGCAGTACGCTCAAGGGCTTTTTCTATTCCTATTTCATCCACAAGGCGAATTCCTTTAGAAAGCTGGGTTTCTAACGCCGCTTGATAAGCATTAAGGGCTAATGGCGGAATGCCACTTACTTTTACATCGGTAATTTCTACATGCGTGCTGCCGTCTTGGTTGCGATTAGCTTGAATGCTGATGGCCGCTACAACGGGCTCACCTTCTGTATTTAGTAAATTGGTAGTAATAACATGAGTAACAGTTTGGCCAGGTGCTTTAACTGCACTAGCAACATGTCCGGCCAAGTCGTCGGCAGATGCGGCTAAGGCGCGTGCCAAAGTAAGCGGTTTAGCATCGCGTGCGGGTTGCGTGTGGGCTGCAAAAGATGAACCGTCGGTTCTGCTCCATACACGGGCATGCGTTTGATAATCAATGCGTGCTACATCACCATCCTCATCTGGAACAATAAAGGTATCGCCTTTTTCTATACTTACTTCTCCGCTTGGATGAACACGAAGAGCCTGTTCTTCCATGGATGCCGTGTGCTCTTCACGAACTAAAGTCAATACTTCAGGAGTTAATCCAGTGCCTGCTAATAAGTCTGACAAGGCTACAAGTCTTGCCGCTGGGATAGCAGCTGATACCGCTACATTTATGGGAGTTGCAACAGTAGCCTCATGCACTGCTGGCGTAGTTTGAGTGTTGTTTGTTGTATGAGCAGGAGTAAATGAAACAACTTCACCTTTAGGACGTTCTGCTGCAAGTCTTTCAGACCGTTGAGCCGGTTTACGTTCAGTATCAAAAGCCAATACTCTCCCTTTTGAACGAGAAGTGTCGGCCACCTTTTGAACGCCTTCAGCAACAATCACTTGAGTTGTATCTAGAATGATGTGTCCATCTTCAGCCACGTGTTCTGCAGAAGTAACGGTATGTGGGGTTTTTTCTTCTTCTACTAAGGTTTCGGGAGCAACTGTTTTACCAACAACAACCTGACCGTCATCTGTTAATTCAATGCTGCTCTCTTCAGTAGTAGCACGCAAATCAACCATTTGAGCATTTTCCCACGAGGAAACAGTAGAGCTTGCATCCAGCGTATGCATTTCGGTTTCAACAGGAGCCGTTTGAGAAACCTGCTGATAAACTGGTGCTGCTGTTTCTTGCTCATTTGAATCATGAGAAAGATCCTGGTTGGCATGGCCTTCTCCATGACCATGATTGCTTTCCATTAATTCGCGAACAGCACCTACTTTAGCAAATCCGCCCAGCGAAGTAGAACGAAGCGTTTCGCTAAAATCGTAAGCCGTAGCAAAACGGTCGCCCTTTAAGCTACGATTAATGGCATCATCCAAAGGTTCTTCCACCATTTCAATAGCCTGATCGGCCACCAAGCGATACATCACATCATCGGCTAAAGCATAACGTTTTAATAAACTACCACTAGCCAGCGGTGCAAAACCGGTAAGCACACCGGCAACACCCGATGAAAGCGCCTGAGTACCCCACTCGCTATAAGTGGCATGACGCTGACTTCCGGTACCGCTGGCACTGTCTAAAGTGCTGTTGGCTAAAACTAAACCCGACGTGGAAGCTCCGGCCTGTACTGCACGGGTGGTACCTTCTACTATTCGTTGTCCAACAGTAACGCGCGCGGTTTGGCTAGCTACAGCAGCTGCGGTAGCGGTAGTTTCGGTTGCAGCGGTACCGGCAATAGCCAATTGACCAACTTTAAAGGCAACACCAATAACCAGTTTGGCAGCTAAACCTGTAGCTGCAAATTGTAATACATTTAATATCGCAGCTTTTTCGGGCCCTAACAGCATGTTAAGGGCTGCGGCAATTTCGCCACCGGGAGCAAGCGATACATACAAATCGTCTATAATGTTTTGCAGAGTTTTTTGATCTTTTGCTTGTGTTAAGCGACCCACCAGCGCATCCATATAATCTTGGGCGCGTTGTATATAAACCAAATCGCCATCACCTAAAAGACTGGCTGCCTGTGCAAAGCCACGCGTTAGGTAACCCTGGTCACGGTAATATTTATATAATTCCATTTTACCGTCTTGGAGAGCGCCAATTAAATTTTGAATGGGTTGTGTTAAATCAAGTTCTGGAAGTGGTGCATCTTCGGAAATTTCTACATTTTCATCCACAACGGGAGGCGCAACATAAGCCAAAGTAAAATTTTGGACGGGATTTAAATGTTCTCCCATTTCAATAGAGCTGGACAGTTTATCGGCATAAAAAACAAAGGAGGTGTAAGGTTCTTTTACAACTTTGGGCATAGCCTTAAGAATATCGGTTAAGACAGATCCAAACAAAGCCCCATCTATATAAAGAGGCGTATTGATAAAATCCTGAATGTCTTCAGTTACGGTCACTAAATCAGACTCGGTTTTAAGGCGCTCGGCCATACCTAAAAAGCGGTCGGTGTTATAAACAATAAAACGGCGGATGGTTTCATTATTGATGCCCGGGTAACTAAAATCGGCCCAGTTGGCATTATTGGTGCCAAACATCCACAGGCTAGATAGAGTAGCAATAAGCTTGGATTTAATATCAACACCTTTAGCGGCAGTATCGTTAAGCGAACGAATAGTAGCTACTGTATAAGAAGAATCAAAAGTAGTGTAGGAAACATCGCCTTCTTTGTCGGCATCAAATTGATCGGTGTGACGGCTTGTGACGTTATTATAGTAATCCTTAATTTGCCGTATACCTTCAAAAACAGCGCTTGTACGAGTTTCGGCTACCGGGCTTTTAATACGGCCCAAAATTTCTCCATCAATAATACCAGCCCCGCTAATAGCTACAGCATCAATAAGCTGATCACGCACACTCCAGCCTGCCGTGTAATAATTAAGTGTAGAATGATAAGCGGCTCCTTCATCGCTAAACCATTGCTTATCCCCTCCCCAGTTTTCGTTTACAGCACGATATAAGACGCGCTCCACCATATGACGGCCGGTTGGTGTATCTAAATTTTCATCTACAAATTTATAGGGATTAATTGAAACAAAAGCTCTTTCAAAATCGGCCATTTCACGGCGATAAGTTGCTTCGGAGCGTACTACATATTCGGCATCGCCAGTAATGTAGGACGCAACAAGCGTTAACAGCGACGAATTTTGAAACATTAAATCGCTGTAAGGGTCTTTAAGAGAGGCTCCATCCAAAAGTCTAAACTGACTTCTAAAAAATTCCATCAACCCATACCAGGGTTCGCGATCTTGCTTAACAAAACCATTCACACTAAAATACTCCAGATTAAGCGCACCGTTTTTACGAAACATGGGCTGAATTAAAAAACCCACCAAAGAAGTAAAACGCTCAACCACATCGTGCAGGGCCATGGCCGTATCTTGTTTGTCGCTAATATTACCAGGACGGTATGCATCGGGAATATGATCTAAAGGCTCGTCTTCGTCGGAGGCAACGGAGCAGGTGTTGTCTTCCAATAAAGAATCTATGTTTTCATCTGTTGGCGTTACATCCGAAACGCTGTCATCGACACGAGGTTCTGCGTGAATAACAGCAGCGTGAGCGGTAGTAACATGAGGTGTACTTTTAGGAGCGGGTGCAGAACTACTTACATTTTCTGAATAACTGCTGGTACCATTCCAGGCATCAAAGGCTTCGTTATAAGTGGGTTTAGCTTGGCCGGTGTATAATAGATAAAAATCAATGTTTTCGGTTTGGGCATTATATAAAAAATTATCCCAACCGTCTTGATCGAGCGCGTTCCACTCTTCTTGAGTGATAAATGAATTGTCACAAGTGAAATCATCTGCAGAAGATGACACACTTCCACCTTTGGAATTCCCAATATCTGAAACAGCCATGTCTTTCCCTACGTCAACCTACGTTATGCCCAGAACTTGATTTCCAATGCCCTTGGATACCAATAAGACTCGAGCCCCCTTTAAATGGAGGTTGATATATTAGCTGATTGACCCTGATGATTTTAAATGCCCTCTAAAATCGATGTTGGTCTTATTACGGATGAACAAATGATGTCAAGAGCATATCACTTAAATGACACATTTTATGGATAAAAGTTGCATTAGGGGTTTCTCTTATTTTTGAGCCCAGAAAAAATAGAAACGCCATGCGCCATAAAAGCACCAATAGCCCCTACTCCCATGAGGTAAAAAAGAGGGATGCGCAGATTAAATATGAGTAGAATAAAAATAAGAAAAATAAAAAAATCGCGTTTGCCTAAGGGATGAATATACTTTTCGTAAAAGCTCTTTTCTTCGGTTGCCTTCCAGCCCATTTTTAATTGGCCCACATTAGGACCACTTTTGGCTTTAAAGAGTTGTATATAAATAAGGCTACTTACAGCGAGAGAAATAATTAAAATAGTCCAGCCCCCGTACCAGTAAAACAACAAACCGGTATCGCGAAAAAGCCCCCAAAATAATCCTAAAAATAACACATTATTTACATAATCATCACTCACCGTATCCAGCCAGCCACCAAAAGTGGAGTATTGCACTTTTAAACGGGCCACTTCGCCATCGCACCCGTCTATCACCGACGACATTTGGCCTAAAAAACCGGCTAATAGTCTTAGGCTATAATCTGGCAGCGTCAGTAAATACGCAGCTATGCTGGCCATGACCATATTTAAAAATGTAATTTGATTAGGCGTAATGGGTGTTTTTACTAAAAAACGCGTAATGAAAAAAGAAACAGGTTTATTGAGTGTGGGCGCAATAAGGCCCAAGGTTTTTTTACGAATGGTGATAAAAAGTTTTTTTTCGGCTTCTTTAAAAGCACCAGGCTGTTTTAAATCTTGGTACCAGTTTTCTGGAATAGAATTATCAGAAGACGTACCAAAATAACGAAGATTATGATTGATAAAATCAGGATCGTAATGAAAAGAAGCATCCATCACCAAACACTTTGGTTCGTCAGAAAGAACAAGCCGTTCTTTAAAGTGCGGAAGTGATTGTAAAATAAAAGCCAAAGCCTGAGCCGCATACTCTCCAGTTAGATAAATATCTTTTACTTCTGGTGATCGCTCCAAAGTTTTAAGTGTACGGATAAGAGATGGCAAGCCTAGGATTTTTTCTTTAAAAAGAGTGGGATGATTAACAACAAGAGTAATGGGTTGCATTATTTCCAGTGCAAAATAGATTTAGCTTTTACACCATACAAACTAAGCGTAAAAGGCTGTGCTCCCATTTTAGGATCTTGATCAAACCAAACATAATAAGCCTTCGACCATTGATCGTGATAGGGGTAAAAAGCTCCTTCTAACGGATAGGCATTTGCCACTTCAATTTTAGCAGGTTTAAGTTCGGTATCACCAAAGTTAAGACGCAAATCCCAGCCGGCCTTTTCATCTTTTAAATCGGCAAATTTTTGATTGGATGTAAAAAAAGATACAAAAAAGAGAAGCTTGCCATCTCTTTTACTGCGACGTTGTTCAAGAACTTGATTTTCTTTATCTTCATCCAAATCGTAAATGCGCGCATATTCACGAGCTTGAGCATTAATCATTTCATCGGTTAACATGGTTGCATGCCAAATAATGGAAGCGGATAAATCTTCGGTACGATACACTTTATCGGACTTGGTGTTGCTGTTGAGAATTTTGGAATATTTGCTGGACGATCCAGCCTGAACAAGAGGTACTAAGAAAAATAAAGAAAGAAAAATAATACTTAGTTTTTTCATACAAGCACCTGTTATTTGAGTAACTCCGTCTTCGTAAATAAACACTGAAGGGGAACACCTTTACCAGCTAAAAACTCACGTCCACCCTCTTCGCGATCAACAATACACAAGGCCCCTGTAACTTTTAATCCAAAATCTTGGGCTTTTTCCACAGCAGTATAAAGGCTGCCACCGCTTGTTACCACATCTTCTACAATCACCACATTCATCCCCGCCGATAAATTTTTAATCCCTTCAATCCAGGCACCGGTACCATGTTTTTTAGGCTCTTTACGGATAATAAAGGCAGGAATGGGTTTTCCCATTTTAAAACTTTGAATGGAAATCGCAGTCACTAAAGGATCAGCTCCCAAGGTTGGCCCACCCACGGCTTGAGCTTGCGGGTAGCTCTCAAGCATTTTTTTAAAGAAAAACTCCCCTAATAAAGCAGCGCCTTCGGCATTTAAAGCCGTTTGCTTGCCATCAAAGTAAAAATCACTCTTACGGCCGCTGGCAAGCGTTACTTCCCGTTTTTCGTATGAGAGTTTAAGAAGTATTTCTTTTAAGCGGTTAAGCGACATATCACGATTCCGCGTAAGATTTTTCAACCTGTTCTTCTTCTTCCTTACATTTAATACAAAGATCAGTCACAGGGCGGGCTTCTAAGCGTTTAACACCAATGTCTTCGCCACAGCTTTCGCAAGTGCCGTATTCACCGGCTTCAATTTTCTTTAAGGCTTTTTCAATCTTTTTAAGAAGAACCCGTTCACGATCTCTAAGACGCATATTCATCGATTGATCGGCTTCGCTACTGGCTAAATCTACTTCATCGGGTAAATCATCCGGGTCAAAAGCATAGCCAGCTTCTTTGGTTACTTCAGCCTGTTGCATTACTTCGGCTTTACGGTCGAGTAAAATCTTTTCAAACTTTTTCATGTCTTTTTTATTCATAGTTGCCCTTCCTTAATAAGGTAATTTTCGACGAAACAGTATATTCAAAAAAGGAAATGAATCATAGGGATATTCTACTTCTTGTCAATTTAAAATCGTGAGCTTTATTATTGCAATGCGTCAGGTTTTACCCTAACCTCCCGGCGTGGAGCAAAAACCCAAAACATTTAGCGCTATCGGCGATATTTTAGGCAATACCATTGGCGAATTAAACCTCGAAAAAAATATACGCGTATACACACTTTGGAAAAACTGGGACAAAATTGTAGGAGATTATCTAAAAACTAAGACCCATCCCGACTTTGTAACAGGAACTACCCTTCATGTTTCGGTAGATCATCATATGATTTTGCAGGAGCTGGAATTTCAGAAAACAAAACTTTTGTCCAAAATCAAAGAAATCGAAAAAAGTGTGGTGATTGAAAAGATTGTGTTTAAGTTGAAGAAAGCGGATTGAAGAAGTAACCCACCCCAACCCTCCCTTAGCTTAAGGGAGGGAGCTTTCTTACTCCTCCCCTTAGACTAAGGGGAGGCTGGGAGGGGTTATGCAGCCCCAAAATTACCTTTTACCACATTATTGCGCGCTCCGTACTCCTGAAGACTAGTCACACTCAAACTCGTTTCAGCCAAGTTCTTGATAGCTTCTACGGCGGCTTTAGCTGCCGATATCGTCGTAAAATACGGGATGCTCTTGGTTAAGGCTGTGCGGCGTATATCGTACGAATCACGCGCATTTTCGCGTCCTTCGTGCGTATTGACCACCATCTGCACTTGCCCTTCCGCCATGTTTTCTACAACATGAGGCGAACCTTCGCGTACTTTATTAATGCCACTAACTTCTAAGCCATGACTGCGTAAAAAGCGCGCGGTACCGTGAGTAGCCACCAATTTAAAATGGAGCTGCGATAATGTTTTACACAAATCCACAATGTCGGTTTTATCTTTATCGCGTACACTGATAAACACAGCGCCCTCTTTGGGGAGATGCGTGCCGGCAGCCGCTTGCGCTTTGGCGAAAGCCATTCCAAACGCGGGATCGATACCCATCACTTCACCGGTCGATTTCATTTCGGGCCCAAGCAAAGTATCCACGCCCGGGAATTTGGCAAACGGGAAAACTGATTCTTTTACCGAGCGGTACGGAGGAATAATCTCCGAGGTAAATCCCAAATCTTTTAATTTTTTGCCCACCATCACACGGGCCGCCATTTTAGCTAAAGGTACGCCAATAGCTTTTGATACGAATGGCACCGTACGGCTGGCACGGGGATTTACTTCGAGTATATAAACGACATTATCTTTTACGGCGTATTGCACGTTCATAAGACCAATCACTTTTAATTCTTTAGCCATGGCCTTGGTTTGACGAATGATGGTTTGCATCACGGAATCATCCAGAGAATGCGGAGGCAAGCAACAGGCCGAGTCGCCGGAATGCACACCGGCATGCTCGATATGTTCCATAATCCCTCCGATCACCACATCTGTACCGTCAGAAAGTGCGTCGACATCAACTTCTGTGGCGCCTTCAAGATATTGATCGATGAGAACGGGACGATCTTCAGACGCTTGTACGGCTGTTTCCATATAATGGGCCAGCATTGCTTCATCGTAACAAATCTGCATGGCACGGCCGCCTAACACGTACGAAGGACGCACTAAAATGGGATAACCAATGCGTTTAGCAATGGCGATGGCTTCTTTTGCCGATTTAGCAATACCGTTATTAGGCTGGAGAAAATCCAGCTTTTTAAGCATGTCGGCAAAACGTTGGCGATCTTCAGCTACGTCGATGCTATCAGGCGAAGTCCCTAAGATAGGCGCGCCCCACTTTTCGAGAGGCACGGCTAATTTAAGAGGGGTTTGTCCACCAAACTGCACAATCACCCCATGCGGTTTTTCTTCCTGTAAAATACGGGTCACATCTTCTTTGGTGAGAGGTTCAAAATAGAGGCGATCAGAGGTATCGTAATCAGTCGATACAGTTTCCGGGTTACAATTCACCATGATGGTTTCATAACCTTCTTCCTGCAACGCAAAACTTGCATGGCAGCAGCAATAATCAAATTCAATGCCCTGGCCAATACGGTTGGGGCCCCCGCCTAAAATCACAATCTTTTTGCGGCTTGTAGCATTCGCTTCGTTTTCTTGATCGTACGACGAATACATATACGGAGTATTCGCTTCAAATTCGGCGGCACAGGTATCCACGCGCTTATAAATGGGAACAACTTTTTCTTTTTCACGCAAATTACGGATGTCATCTTCGGTTTTACCGGTGAGAGCCGCTAGCCGCCTATCGGAAAAACCCATTTGCTTGGCATCTTTAAGCATTAAAGCATCAACTTTTTTACCTTTAATCAGCCCGCGTTTAATTTTACCTTCAAAGGCAATGATTTGCTCGATATGTTTTAAAAACCACGGGTCGATATTGGTAAGCTTTTGAATTTTAGCGAGCGTATACTTTTGGCGGAACGCCTCGCCTACCCACCACAAACGGTCGGCTTTGGGCACAGTTAAGTGTTCGTTTAATTCTTTGGTGCGTTTAGCGGCGGTTTTCTCTTTTAATTTTCTTTCTTCAAAACCATAGGTACCCGTTTCCATTGAGCGCATGGCTTTTTGCAACGATTCTTTAAAAGTGCGGCCAATGGCCATCACCTCGCCCACCGATTTCATCTGGATGGTGAGGCGGTCATCGGCTTGCGGGAATTTTTCAAAGGTAAAACGCGGAATTTTGGTCACCACGTAATCGATTGAAGGTTCAAACGAGGCCGGAGTGGTTTTGGTGATATCGTTTTTAATTTCATCCAGCGTGTAACCCACCGCAAGTTTGCTTGCAAATTTAGCAATCGGGAAACCCGTGGCCTTAGAGGCTAAAGCTGACGAGCGCGACACACGCGGGTTCATTTCGATGACAATCATCTCGCCATTTTTAGGGTTGATGGCAAACTGGATGTTTGATCCACCGGTATCCACACCAATTTCGCGGATAATTTTTAATCCCCAATCACGCATACGCTGATATTCTTTATCGGTAAGCGTTTGTGCAGGTGCAATGGTGATACTATCGCCAGTATGCACACCCATGGGATCTAAATTTTCGATGGAACAGATGATCACCACGTTATCGTTCAAATCGCGCATCACTTCCAGCTCGTATTCTTTCCAGCCAATAACCGATTGCTCGATGAGCAACTGTTTTACTGGTGAGCATTCCAAACCCCACAGCACATGCTGTTTAAACTGTTCTTTGGTGTACGAGATATTGCCGCCCGAACCACCCAAGGTAAACGCGGGACGGATGATGGCCGGAAATCCTACTTTTTTAATCACTTCCATCGCTTCTTTCAGCGAATGAGCCAGCCCACTACGAGGCACGCACACACCAATTTTAAGCATGGCCTTTTTAAACAGCTCACGGTCTTCTGCTTTTTCGATAGCGGGGATTTTTGCACCGATAAGCTCGACGTTATATTTTTCCAGCACACCTCTTTTAGCTAAAGCCACAGCGGTATTGAGAGCGGTTTGTCCACCAAGAGTGGGCAAGATGGCATCGGGGCGTTCTTTGGCGATGATTTTTTCAACAATTTCGGGAGTAATCGGCTCGATGTAGGTGGCATCGGCTAATTCCGGATCGGTCATGATGGTAGCCGGGTTTGAGTTTACCAGCACCACTTCATAACCCTCTTCCTTCAAGGCCTTTACTCCTTGAGTTCCGGAGTAATCAAACTCACAAGCCTGCCCAATCACAATGGGGCCGGCACCAATAATCATTATTTTTTTAAGGTCTGTTCTTTTTGGCATAATTCGTACGTTCGTACGTTCGTATGTTCGTGCGTTCGAAACTGCCGCACAAAATACCAACGTTTATCGCTTGTCCATCATATCGGTAAAACGTTTAAATAAATAAGCACTGTCGTGCGGTCCGGGAGCCGCTTCCGGGTGATATTGCACACAAAAAGCCTGTTGTTTTTTATGCTCAATCCCCTCCACGGTTCTATCATTTAAATTAATGTGCGTAACAGTCACATCTTTTGGGAGTGTTGTGTCGTCCACAGCAAAACCGTGGTTTTGAGAGGTAATTTCTACTTTCCCTGTGGTCACATCCATCACCGGCTGATTACCACCATGATGGCCAAACTTAAGTTTGTAGGTTTTAGCACCCAAGGCCAGCGCCATAATTTGATGACCTAAGCAAATGCCAAACATGGGCTTTTTGCCCAGGAGCTTCTTCACATTTTTAATAGGTTCTTCACACATAGCGGGGTCGCCGGGGCCGTTAGAAAGAAATATTCCATCCGGGTTATATTTAAGCACTTCTTCTGCAGGTGTATTGCTGGGTACTATCGTTACTTTGCAACCATGCGAGGTTAGAAGACGTGAAATATTCTGCTTCATTCCAAAATCGTAAGCCACCACATGATATTTGGCTTTTACTTTAGAGCGTTTTTTAGAAAGTTCTTCTTCAAGGGTAACAACACCCTCTTTCCATTCCGATTTTTTGGTGCTCGATACCGTTTTTGCTAAATCCTGCCCTTCCATCGATGGGAGATTTTTGGCTTGTTCTAAAAGCTTATTCTTATTTTTAAGAGGGCCAACCACTATCAGCGCCTGCTGGGCGCCTCCATCACGGATTTTACGGACTAAAGCACGGGTATCCACCCCTTCTACACCGGGCACCTTCCATTTTTTAAGATAGCTGCCTAAATCTTGGCTAGAGCGGTAATTACTCACGATGGGCGAGTTTTCTTTCACCACAAAACCAGACAGAAACAACCCGCGCGATTCTACATCCATGGGATTGATGCCGTAGTTGCCAATTTGTGGATAGGTCATCACCACAATTTGGCCAGCATACGAGGGATCGGTTAAGATTTCCTGATAACCCGAGAGTGCTGTATTAAACACCACCTCGCCAAATCGGTTACCTTCGTATCCAAACGACTTGCCGCTATAAATGGTGCCGTCGGCTAAAATTAAATGAGCTTCTTTTGTCATAATGAGTAAACCACCTTTCCTGCCACAAGTGTATGGGTCACCACACCCTTCACCTTCATGCCCATAAAGGGACTGTTGGAGCTTTTGGAACAGAAAGTATTTTCATCAATCACATACTCCCGTTCGGGGTCAAAGATGGTGATATCCGCATCCGCCCCTTTTTCCAGGCTCCCCTTCTTTAAAGCAACAATCTGGGCCGGTTGATGGGTTAAGGTGGCTATTATTTTTTCTAAAGTAATCTTTTTATTATCAATTAGTTTTATCGATAAACTTAAAGCAGTTTCTAAACCAATAATGCCGCATTCAGCGCGTTCAAATTCTACTTCCTTTTCAAGCACCGAATGAGGAGCATGGTCGGTAGCAATGGCATCGATGGTGCCGTCAGCCAAGCCCTGAACTAGCGCTTTAATATCGTGATTTTCACGGAGCGGGGGCGCCATCTTGGCTTCGGTTCTATAGCCAATGACTGCTTCATCCGTGAGTGTAAAATGGTGAGGTGTTACTTCACCGGTTACGGGTAAACCCTTCTTTTTTGCACGTTCAATAGCCTCTACACCGCCGCAGGTTGCTACATGGCCAATATGAAGTCGAGCCCCGGTTAAGCCTGCCAGATATATATCGCGGGCAATCATAATATCTTCGGCTTCATGCGGAATACCGGGCAAACCTAAACGAGCCGAAACTTTTCCTTCGTTCATCACACCGCCAGCCGATAAGCATTGATCTACCGAATGAGTAATAACTGGAATATCAAAACTTTTGGCGTACTCCATAGCCACCCGCATGAGCAGAGGATTTTCCACACATTTGCCATCGTCCGAAAGAGCCACACAACCCGCACGCTTGAGCTCTCCTATGGGCGCTAACTCTTTACCTTTCAAGCCCTTAGTTAAGGCTCCTATAGGAAACACATTAACTATCCCTTTGGTCTTGGCTTGCTTGATAATAAACTCGGTCACAGACGCCGCATCATTCACCGGATTGGTATTGGCCATGGCACAGATAGAAGTAAAACCACCTTTAGCCGCAGCGCGGGTTCCGCTTTCGATTGTTTCCTTATATTCAAAACCGGGTTCACGTAAATGCGTATGCAAGTCCACAAAGCCAGGCGAAACAACAAGCCCCGTCGCATCAATCACCTCAGCATCAGCCACCTTCTGGCCGGGCTTGAGCACATCGATCACCACGCCATTTTCGCAAACAACGTCAAACTTGCCGTTAATCTTGTTTTTAGGGTCAATCAGATGACCATTTTTTATATGGAGTCGTTTCATTTTTTCTTTTCTTCGTGATGCTGGGTCAGCAAGTAAAGCACCGCCATACGGATAGCCACGCCATTTTTAACCTGATCGAGTATTACCGAGTAAGGCCCATCAGCCACCATCGGATCAATTTCCACACCGCGATTAACCGGGCCCGGGTGCATGATGGTGATATCTTTTTTAGCGCCCTTTAAAACTTCTTTATTAAGTCCATAAAACTGTGAGTATTCGCGCGTGGTAGGAAACGGTGTTAAGCCTAATCGTTCGTTCTGGATGCGCAGCATGATGGCGCAATCGGCATCTTTAATGGCTTCGCGTAAATTATACGATACTTCTACTCCAAAGGTTTCAATGCCTACCGGTATCATGGAAGCCGGCCCCACTACCGATACTTTAGCCCCTAGTTTTTGAAGCGCGTAGATATCCGAACGAGCCACACGGCTATGGGCAATATCACCCACAATCACTACTTTTAATCCTTCAATTTTCTTTTTGGCATCCAACAAGGTCATCACATCGAGCAGTGCTTGAGTAGGATGCTCATGAAAACCATCGCCGGCATTAATGATGGAGGCCTTTAAATTTTTAGAGAGCCAGTAAGGAACCCCCGCCATGCTGTGACGACACACGATGATATCCGGCCCCATGGCTTCCAGATTTTTGGCCGTATCCATCAAGCTTTCACCTTTTTCTACAGAGGATCCGCTTGGCGAAAAGTTAATCACGTCACCCGATAAACGTTTACCGGCTATTTCAAAGCTGGCTCGTGTGCGGGTAGAGCTTTCGTAAAACAAATTAATGATGGTTTTACCACGCAGCGCCGGTACTTTTTTAACTTCGCGGGCGCCTACTTCCTGGAAAGAACGGGCTGTTTCAATAATAGATAAAATTTCCTCTTTGGAGAGATCTTCAATGCCTAATAAATCTTTGCGTTTAAATGTCATTTATTTTCAAGTTCCACAAAAGTTTTTCCGTCTACTTCCAACAAATTTACCTTCACATTGCTATCCACTTCTACATCATACACTTTACCTACAACGGTGGCCTCAATAGGCAACTCACGCCCACCACGATCGATAAGTACAGCCAGATAAACAGCTTTAGGGCGACCAAAGTCGAATAAGGCATCCAGTGCCGCACGGATGGTACGGCCTGTATAAAGCACATCATCCACTAAAAAGACGGTCTTATCGTCGAGGGCAAAATTAATTTCGGTCTTTTTAACAACAGGATGTTCAGAAAGGCGCGACAAATCATCACGATAAAGAGTGATATCCAAAGCACCAACCGGCACCTTTCCAATCTTTTTGGCCAAAGACTCTGCTAAAGGAACCCCGCGGCTGCGAATACCCACCAGGGCCAAATCGTCCAAATTGCTCACTTTGGCACTAATCTGTTTAGCCATAACTCCGATGATATCGGCTACCTGGTTTTCTTTAAGTAAAATGCTCATTTTGGTCGTTTTTGGTAAAAAAAAACCTCCCTGGTTACCGGGAGGTTTTGGTAAAAATCAAATTTTTTGCCTTTTTCTTTTTATGTGCCATGTCAGCTATAAATTGCTCAATTAAGACCTGCGTTTGTATAGCCAATACAAACACTCACGTCAATCATTTATTGTTCTAAATTTTCGGTGTACAGACTGAGTATGCAACACTTCTTTGGGATCGGCCTTTCTTTGATATAATTCCCATTCATAAGGTTCTAACATAAAATCGCCGTTATAATCATAAGGCTTCTTTTTTGAGGTATCAACCAACGGCCATCCGTAACGTTTTTGCGTTTTTATGAGTGCGCTTTCCAAATAACTTAAACGACCATCTTTATTAAGATCAAAAAAACGCTCAAGCTTTTTAGGGGAATAGGTTTTGGCCATACCCAAGGCGGGCAAAAAGAGCAAAAGAAAACCAATAAGCAAACAATACTTCATGTATTCGTGCTAAGATGCAGCAGGAGCTTCGGCAGCGGGAGCAGCCCCTGCTTTTTTACCATAAACAGCAGCAAAATGCTCTTCACACAAACCCGATTTACTCACTTTTTTATTACAATTTTCGTTGTGGCAGGTTTTATAACGGCTTTTAGGCAATTCACCACGTTTCCATTTTTTATAATGGGCATCGCAATAACCCTTAGCGCGGTATTCACGTTTACATTTTTCTACCTTACACGTTTCACTCATATTTTTCCCCTCATTAAACTGCGTTACGTTACTCGTCCAAAAACTGTTTTATTTTATCTTTGTCGTCCTTGTTTAAAGGTGCATCTTTAATAATTTTAGTAAGAGCACTTTCGTCGGAATGTGTTAATTGAACATCCTCTTGCTTAGCAGGCGGGACAGCAGGAGGAGCTACAGAAGGCTTGGCACTAGGACTAACGTTATGATTCACCCAATCGGTCACATCTTGGCGAATTTTTAG
Source organism: bacterium (assembly GCA_019695305.1). Taxonomy (NCBI): domain Bacteria; species bacterium. The sequence goes on along the minus strand of JAIBAG010000005.1, from coordinate 62,405 downwards.
CCCTTCTTCAGAACGGATAAAAACATCGAGACGCTGCTTAATGGTGCGGTCGCCTATTTTAAAATCGGTAATAAAATAGGCCATACAAATAGTTACTGCAACCCATAGTAAAAATTTAATTAACTTCATCTGGGTTGTTTTACAGGAAAAAGCACTTCCCAGCAAGTCCTTCTTGTTATCAAGTACTTGTTTTGCTATAGTAAATTTATGTCTCAAGCCGCATTATCTTTTCGCCCTTCCGAAAGTTCAGTATTGAATACTCCCAAAATTTTGGTGGTTGACGATAACCCTACCAATGTAGAACTGGTTTCGGTTCAGCTTAAACAATTTAATTATCAAATTTTAAAGGCGTACGACGGCGAAGAGGCTCTTGAGATTATAAAAAAAACACCGCCCGATCTTATTTTGCTGGATCTCATGATGCCGCGCATGAGCGGTTATGAAATTTGTAAAATCATCAAAAGTAATCCCGAAACGCATCTCATCCCCACTATTATTGTTACGGCTTTACGGGAGCTAGATGACAAATTAAAAGCCATCGAGCTGGGCGCCGATGACTTTTTAATGAAGCCCTATAATAAGTTAGAGCTCATCACGCGTGTTAAATCTCTTTTAAGAGTAAAACAACTATACGACGATTTAGACTCTTCCGAAAATATTGTTTTTGCCTTAGCCGAAGCTTTAGAAGCCAAAGATAATTATACGCGTGGTCATTCAGAGCGTGTTGCAAAATATTCCGTTTTACTCGGACGTGAAATGGGACTTAATTCCCAAGAATTGGACGACCTTAAAAAAGGTTCTCTTTTGCACGACATTGGCAAAGTGGGTGTTCGTGATGATGTTCTTAATAAAGAAGCACGGCTCACCCAAGAAGAAATAGCCCACATTCGCACTCATCCTGAACGTGGTTACGATATTTGTAAAAAATTAAAATCATTTAAAAACTTATTGCCCATTATTCGTTCCCATCACGAACGTATGGATGGCAAAGGGCATCCCGAAGGCTTAACCGGCGACCAAATCCCGTTACTGGCCCGTATTTGTTCTATTACCGATGCCTTTGATGCTATGACTTCTAACCGCCCTTATCGAAAAGGAATTGCCCCTACGCAAGCAGCCGACATTTTTGAACGTGAACGCGCCACCGGGCAATGGGATACTGCAATTGTAGATACCTTTGTATCTCTCATCCGCAAAAACGCAGCCGAACGCAGCCGCTAACATGCTCGACTCCATCATCATTACCATTTGTAAACGCCCTTACGTATTTTTGTTTCTTCTCACCTATCTTTTTTTAAGTATTAAACGTGAAGGTTTACGCAACTCACTTGTTTTTCTTTTTGTAGGTTATCTTATAGCCTGGATTTCGGAAGCGTCTTCCATTCGCACAGGTTTTCCATACGGGTGGTATTTTTATAAATATCAAAATATGCCCGGCGAACTTTTTAATTTTGGAGTACCCGTGTGGGATTCGGTTTCATACGTCTTTTTAACCTATGCCGGATTACGCGTGGCTGAATTTAGTTTTCCACAGCAGTTGGCTCCATTTAAAAAAGCATGGCTCGCGGCCTTTTTTACAACATTGTTAGATGTAATTGTAGATCCCTTAGCCCACATGGGAGGCCGCTGGTTTTTAGGTGATATTTATTATTATCCCAATCCGGGTTTTTATTTTAATGTTCCACTCTCTAATTTTGCAGGATGGTTGCTAGTAAGTTTTTGTATTGCATGGGCAGGATTAATTTTAAGAAAGCCATACTTTGCACCTGTGTTTAGCCGTCTCATTCATTTAGGCGGCATTGGCTTGTATACAGGGGTTTTCCTGTTTAATTTACTTATTACACTTTGGATAAAAGACTATTTTTTGGCTTTATGTAGCACCATGTGGTTTTTAATACCTGCTTTTTTCATCTTTAAAGAAATAAAAAAGCTAAGACCTTCAAGTAATTAGCCTCATTTTGTCATCCATTTTTAAAATATCCAATTTTTTTATAAAATTACAGAAAAGCTCTTGAAATCATAATCTTTTTGGACAATATTGGCCGGCCCTACGCAAAAGTGCATGGTGGATGGTGGATGGTGGACGGCATAAGGCTTTCTTCTTCCATTGACTATCCACTACCCACCATCCACTTGTATTTAAATGAACGAATTAGAACGACGCAAAATAGCCGAAAGTAATGACGGCCTTTATAATACCTCACTCGATAAAGACAGCTGTGGTGTGGCTTTAATGGTGCAAATGAAAGGCATCGCCTCGCACGACATTGTGAGCAAGGCTCTTACTGCTCTTGAAAATTTAGAGCATCGCGGGGCCTGCGGTTGTGAAGAAAATACTGGTGATGGCGCCGGAATCCTTATTCAAATGCCGCATGCGCTTAACGTGGCTGTAGCTAAAGAAAACAATATCGATTTGCCCGAAAAAGGGAAATACGCCTCTGGTCTCATTTTTCTGTCGGGAAAACTAGCCAGCGAACGCGATAAAACCCGTGAAATGCTAAAACGCATTGTGATTGAAAACGGGCAAACACTGTTGGGTTTTCGCCAAATTCCTATTGATGATAGCATGATTGGGCCCACAGCGCGTGAACCCATGCCTCATTTTGAACAAGTGTTTATTGGCGTGGGCGACAAAGGTCCTAATTTACCTGGTACTTTTGAAGAGGCTTTTGAACGTAGGCTTTATATCATCCGTAAAACTTTTGAAAAAACTGTAAAAAATTCTACCTTGGTGGATAAAGCCTCGGTGTACATTCCTTCTCTTTCTTCACGTATTTTTATTTACAAAGGGATGCTCATCTCGCACCAGGTCCGTCCATTCTTTAAAGATTTAACCAATCCGCTTTTACAATCGGCTATTGCGCTTGTGCACTCCCGTTTTTCTACCAATACATTTCCACGTTGGGAATTAGCACAACCGTTCCGTTTTATTTGCCACAACGGTGAAATTAATACTCTACGCGGCAACATTAACTGGATGCGGGCTCGTGAGGCCATGTTTGAATCTAAAAACTTTGGCAACGAACTTGAAAAAATATTGCCCATTGTTTCCGAAGGTTATTCCGACTCGGCTATTTTTGATAATGCATTAGAAGTATTGGTGCACAGCGGTTATTCGCTTCCTCATGCCATCATGATGATGATTCCTGAAGCCTGGAGCGGGCATAAAACCATGCCGCAAGATAAAAAAGATTTTTACGAATATCACGCTTCCCTTATGGAACCCTGGGATGGTCCCGCCTATATCGGTTTTACCGATGGTCACATGGCTGGTGCTGTGCTTGATCGTAACGGATTACGCCCCGGACGTTTTTATGTAACCAAAGATGATTTAGTCATTTTAGCCAGTGAAGTGGGTGTTTTAGATGATATTGCACCTGAAACAGTGGTTAAAAAAGGACGTCTGCAACCCGGCCGTATGTTTTTGGTGGACACGGTAAAAGGACGCATTATTGAAGACGAAGAAATTAAAAATGAGTTGGTGCGCAAACAGCCTTATGGGGAATGGCTCAAAAAACATTTAGTAGCACTAGACGATTTACCCGCATCTTCGCACGATCCGCAGCCCGACCATTCTACTTTGCTTAAAAAGCAAAATTTGTTTGGCTACACCGATGAAGATATTAAAATCTTACTCACACCTATGATTGTGAACGGTGAGGAAGGCATGGGTTCTATGGGAACCGATACCTCACTGGCTGTCTTATCTGAAAAACCACAATCACTGTTTTTTTATTTTAAGCAATTATTTGCTCAGGTTACTAACCCGCCACTCGATGCGATCCGTGAAGAATTGGTTACATCCATGGATACCACCATTGGTGCCGAAAAAAATTTACTAGAACCTACTCCCGAAAACTGTCACCAAATTAAAATTAGCAATCCAATTTTAGACAATGATGAATTTGCTAAACTGGTGGCTCTCGAAAAAAATCCTTACCAAGGATTTAAATCAAAAACGCTTCCTATTTTATTTGAAGTTTCTAAAGGCGCCCAAGGTTTAAGGGCCGCCATGGATCAACTTTTTTCTGATGCCAAAAAAGCTATTGAGACCGGCAGCAATATCCTTATTTTATCCGACCGCGGTATTTCGGATACCTTAGCCCCTATTCCTTCTTTAATGGCCACAGCAGGCCTCCATCACTTTTTAGTGAAAGAAGGTCTTCGTGTAAAAACCGGTTTAGTGCTTGAATCGGGCGAACCACGCGAAGTGCACCACTTTGCTCTTTTGTTGGGTTATGGTGCTGCTGCTATTAACCCGTATGTGGCTTTTGAAACTTTTGATGACATGATTGCGGGGCAAATTGTAACAGGACTCGATCACAAAAAAGCCGTTCTTAATTTTAAAAAGGCCGTTAAAAAAGGCATCGTGAAGGTGATGTCTAAAATGGGTATTTCTACCATTCAAAGTTACAGAGGCGCTCAAATTTTTGAAGCTGTTGGTTTAAATCGCGAAGTGATTGATGCGTATTTTACCAACACTGCTACCCGTATTGAAGGTGTTGGCTTTGATGTGTTAGCCAAAGAAATTGGCATGCGCCACGCCAAAGCATTTCCTAAACGCTATGCTGGTATTTATAAATTGGAAGAAGGCGGCGAATACCAATGGCGGCGTACGGGAAATTATCATCTTTTTAATCCCGATACGGTGGCCAAGCTTCAGCACGCCACACACCAAGATAATTACGGCACGTATAAAGAATACGCCAAACTCATTAACGATCAATCGGAACATTTATGCACTTTGCGTGGCTTGATGAAGTTTGTGAATCAAAGTCCTATCCCTATTGAGCAAGTAGAGCCTATTGAATCTATTTTAAAACGTTTTAAAACGGGTGCTATGTCGTTTGGTTCTATTAGTGCCGAAGCTCATGAGGGGCTAGCTATTGCCATGAATCGCATTGGCGGCAAATCAAACACCGGTGAAGGTGGCGAAGATCCTGCTCGTTTTGTGCCAGCGGCTAATGGCGATTTAAAACGCAGCCGAATTAAACAAGTAGCCAGCGGCCGTTTTGGTGTAACAAGCCATTACTTAACTGAGGCCGACGAAATTCAAATTAAGATGGCACAAGGCGCTAAGCCCGGCGAAGGCGGACAATTGCCTGGAAAAAAAGTTTGGCCCTGGATTGCCAAAGTACGTCACTCTACGCCGTATGTGGGTCTTATTTCGCCTCCTCCGCATCACGACATTTATTCCATCGAAGATTTGGCTCAGCTTATTTTTGATTTAAAAAATTCAAATCCTAAAGCCGGGATTTCGGTAAAACTTGTTTCGGAAGTGGGTGTAGGAACAGTAGCCGCTGGTGTGGCTAAAGCGCACGCCGATTTAGTGCTTATTTCGGGTTACGACGGCGGAACGGGTGCTTCTCCTCTTACCAGCATTAAGCACGCCGGTATCCCGTGGGAATTGGGTTTAGCCGAAACACAGCAAACGCTTGTGACTAATAAATTGCGTGACCGCATCCGCGTAGAAGTTGACGGTCAGTTAAAAACGGGCCGCGATGTGGCTATTGGCGCTCTTTTAGGAGCTGAAGAATTTGGATTTTCTACGGCTCCTCTTGTAACCATGGGTTGTATTCTGATGCGTGTCTGTCATCTCGATACCTGTCCTGCTGGTATTGCCACGCAAAATCCGGAATTACGCAAAAAATTTATTGGAAAACCCGAATACGCTGTGCGCTTTTTTAAATTTGTGGCGCAAGAATTACGCGAAATTATGGCCGAGCTTGGTTTTAGAACCGTAGACGACATGATTGGCCGCGTGGATAAATTAGATCTCAATCAGGCAATTCTTCATTACAAAGCCAAAGGCCTAGATTATTCCAAAATTTTCCATCGCCCTGCACTTGCTAATAAAGTGCCTGTACGCAAGGTGATTGAGCAAGATCATGGTTTAGATAAAGTTTTAGATAATGATCTTATTAAAAAAGCAGCCCCTGCTTTAGACAGTAAAAAGCAAGTGCGCGCCGAATTTACCATCAACAACCGTAACCGCACCACCGGTACCATGTTGGGCCACGAGCTCACCAAACGTTATGGTGGCGAAGGACTTGCAAACGATACCATCCACTTTAATTTTAAAGGCTCTGCCGGACAAAGTTTTGGAGCTTTTGTTCCCAAAGGCATCACGCTTGAATTAGAAGGTGATGCTAACGATTACGTGGGCAAAGGTTTATCGGGCGGCAAAGTGATTGTGTATCCCGATAAAAAAGCGCCCTTTGTGCCCGAAGCCAACATGGTGGTAGGCAATGTGGTGTTGTATGGCGCAACGGGTGGTGAAGCCTATTTTAGAGGAGTTGCCGGCGAACGTTTTTGCGTACGCAACAGCGGTGCTGTTACCGTTGTAGAAGGTGTGGGCGACCATGGCTGTGAATACATGACTGGTGGCCGCGTGGTGGTACTGGGTAAAACCGGACGTAATTTTGGTGCCGGTATGAGCGGAGGCATTGCGTATGTCTACGATGCCGATAAAAGCTTTTCCATCAATTGCAACACCGAAATGGTAGAAATGGAACCCTGTGACGAGCCCGAAGATTTAGAAACTTTAAAAACGCTTCTAACAAACCATGTTCAATATACAGGCAGTACAGTTGGTAAAAAAATATTGGATAATTTAAAAAATGAAATAGGCAATTTTGTACGAGTTATGCCTAAAGATTATAAAGCCGCTATTGCTGGCGTGAGAAAGAAAATGAAAGAATTAAATATTACCGAAAAGGAGGCCATGTATGGGTAAACCAACTGGCTTCATGGAATATAAACGCACCTCCTACCCCGAGCGCGCTATTCCGGAACGTTTAAAAGATTATAAGGAACTCTATCTCGAGTATCCCGAAGAAGAAATCAAGAAACAAGGCGCCCGTTGTATGGATTGTGGCGTGCCCTTTTGCCATCAGGGCTGCCCCTTAGGAAACTTAATCCCCAATTGGAACGACATGGTGTACAAAAATCAATGGAAAGATGCCATTGATGAACTGCATGCCACCAATAATTTTCCGGAATTTACCGGTCTCCTCTGCCCCGCTCCCTGCGAAGGTTCGTGCGTGCTGGGTATACATGAGCCACCTGTTACCATTAAATATCTCGAATTTAATATTATCGACCATGCTTTTAAAGAAGGCTGGGTAAAACCGCTGCCTCCAAAAAGTAAAACGGGCAAAAAAGTGGCTGTAGTAGGTAGCGGCCCTGCAGGACTTGCTTGTGCGCAGGAATTAGCGCGTGCCGGTCATAGCGTTACCGTTTTTGAACGTGATGATAAAATCGGTGGCCTCCTCCGTTATGGTATCCCTGATTTTAAAATGGAAAAATACCGTATTGATACGCGTATGGAACAGATGACAGCCGAAGGCGTTACCTTTAAGACCAGCGTGAATGTAGGTGTAGACATCACCGCCGACCAACTTAAAAAAGATTTTGATGCTGTTGCCTTGTGCGGTGGATCAACCATCCCTCGTGATCTCCCCATCCCCGGCCGTGAGTTTAAAAACATTCATTTTGCGATGGAATATTTAACTCGCCAGAACCGTCTTAATGCCGGCATGGAAGTTAAAGATGCCATCAATGTAAAAGATAAAAATGTGATTATCATCGGTGGTGGTGATACCGGTGCCGATTGTTTGGGTACTGCTCACCGTCAGGGGGCTAAAAGCATTCATCAGATTGAACTTTTAAGCCGTCCTCCCGAAACACGCGATGCTAAAAACCCCTGGCCACAATGGCCGGTGATTTACCGTGTGTCCACGGCCCACGCCGAAGGTGGCGTGCGTGAATTTGCCATCCTCACCAAAAATTTTGAAGGTGATGCAAACGGTGTTAAAAAACTTAACGCTGTAAAAATTGAATGGACGCAAGATGCCAATGGCAAAACCAGCTTTAAAGAAATCCCGGGCAGCGAATTTAGCTTACCGGCCGATTATGTCTTTTTAGCCATGGGTTTTGTGGGCCCCGATAAAAAGAATCTTTTAACCGATCTCAAACTCGAAATCGACGAACGCGGCAATGTAAAAGCCGATAAAAACAAGATGACGAGCGTAAAAGGTGTCTTTACTGCTGGTGACATGCGCCGCGGTCAATCGCTGATTGTTTGGGCCATTGCCGAAGGCCGCCAGTGTGCCAAAGCTATTGATGAGCATTTGATGGGGTATTCGGAATTACGGGGATGACCACTATTCGTAACATCTACGTCTTAGGTTCCCACAAACTCTCCTCCGATTACATCACCAAACTAAAACGTGCCCAAAACGAGGGACTTCTTCATTTTAATAACATCTATTATATAGATGAAGTGCTTGGCGGTTGGGCCGCAAAAGAACATCCGGAAGTAAAGCAAATTGTAAACACGTATGCCGGTTTTTTAAGCTCTCTACCTTCCCTAACCCCTCCTTACAAAGGAGGGAAAAAAAACGTTCCTCCCCTTTGTAAGGGGAGGCCAGGTGGGGTAGGTTCTTTTGATATCTTAATCCCCGATCACACCGCCCCGCATGTTCTATTTCAGCTTTTTCTCAAATTAGCAGAACAAGAAAATATTAAAACTCAAATCAAAAACTTTGAAACCGATCTTAATCTCCCCTTCCAAAAAACTTTTGATTCAGGCGTATGCGCCATCAGTTACGCCACCTGGGTATGCCCTATCGATTGTGATGAGCCCTCCTTTTGCCCTGGTAAAAATGATAAACGCGATTGGGATTTTGAGCTATCGCTCGCAGATCTTAAAATGAAGTTTGAAAATAAAACCCACACCGCACATATCTTCAACTGCCCGCAATTAGCTTACGGCGTGGTGGGTATTTCTATTCAAAAAATTGCTAACGAATGGGAACGTCTGATGAGTAACAAAACCACCCATGCTATCGTTGCCACCCATACAAAATGTCACGGGATTATTGGTGAAGTGGAATTAAGCTACTAAAGAAGGTGTAAAAGTACGCAGTTCGTTATACAGCGAATCACGTTCTACAGGAGTACGGCCCGATTCAAAAATAAGATTGCGTAATTGATAATCAGGCATGTCTTCGGGGGCAATGCCGCCGGCCATGTGTGTGATATTTTCTTCCATCACGGTACCATGCAAATCATCCGCACCAAAATATTGGGCGAGTTGTGCGGATTCTAAACCGGACATAATCCAATAGGCTTTAATATGGCGGATATTATCCATAAAGAGGCGAGCCACAGCCAAGGTTTTTAAATCATCCATGCCGCTGGTATAACCACGGCTTTCGTATTCGGTATCTTTGGGGTTAAAAGACAAAGGAATAAACGACAAAAAACCGCCCGTTTCATCCTGTAAGGTACGTACAGTTTCCATGTGATTTACGCGATGTCTTAAATTTTCTATATGACCATATAGCATTGTAGCATTACTTCTTAATCCCATCTTGTGCGCTAAACGATGCGTATCAATCCATTGCTCAGCCGGCCCCTTGGGCCCGCAAATTTCTTTGCGTACTTCCCAATCAAAAATTTCGGCACCACCACCAGGCATCGAATCAAGGCCTGCAACCATCAGTTCTTTTAATACCTGTTCTTCTGTTTTTTTAAAGCGTTTGGAAAAATAGCGAATTTCGGCAGCTGTAAAAGCCTTTACATGCACATGCGGCGCTTCCTTTTTAATAGCCTGCACCATGCCCGTATAAAATTCCCAAGGGTGCGTGGGATGAAAACCACCCACAATATGGACTTCTGTAATCCCTTTAGGAACGCCCGATTTTACCTTATTTACAATGTCTTGGATGGAATACTCAAAACTGCCCTCTTCACCTTTACGGCGGTAAAAAGCGCAAAATTTGCAGGAAAGAACGCACACATTGGAATAATCGATATGCTTGTTCACAATATAATAGGTTTTAGAGCCGTGTTTTTTTTCGCGTACTTTATTGGCCAGTTTGCCTAAAGCTACTAAATCATTGGTTTCATAAAGCTTTAAGGCATCATCGGTGGTAAGCCTAATTGCATTATCAATTTTATGTTCTATTGACTGTAAAAAAGGATCCATGAGGAGCTAGTGATAATAGGATATGGCCTTAGCGTCAACGCCTTTATTGTAGCTCAAAACGCTTGCCGCTCGCTGTTTCCAACCACAATTTAAGTGGCGTTACCTCGGTTTCTTTCATTTTTAAGAGCAGTACCTTGGTTTTAGCATCTTCTTCATACACCACGCCCAGCATCACATCCTGTGGACTACCGCTAAAAGGAACCGAAACCGTGATCACATCTAAACTTACCGGTAGTGTGCTGGGAGCGTTGGCTTGAGAACTGTACTGCACCAAACGCTTAATGGTGGCGCCTAGCACAATGCTTTTTTCACCCGGAAAAGGTCTTAGTAAAGTCATTTGAGAGGCTTCTACATTTACCAAACAATTATCAAATTTGCCTTTTTCAAAGTTAAAACAAGGGGTTTTTTGGCCATGGATGCCTTCAATGGCCCAAGCCGTTTGGGAGGTAAGGATAAGAATAAAGAACGAAAATATAAGGTTTTTCATACACTTGTTTATAACGGATTTTTAACCCAAAAGAAAGGTTGAGTTTTAATAAAGATAAGCCGTTTAAGACTATGAGGAGTAAAGATGGTATCGGGATTAGTGAACAATAAGCAAATCCTTAGTCACCCCTGGCTTATAGCCAAGCTGTTTGGCCCGCTGTTTTATGTAAAAGTTCTCTACCACGCCCTCGTAGATAAAAAACCACATACCTTCCTGGAATTTCTGCGTTATTCTAACAAATAAAGCCCTTTTTTCTTGCTACTGCACTAGCTTTTCTCATAAGATGCGCCCATGCACCCATCCGTTAACAGATTAAAAAACTTACTTAAATTCTGGATGTTTGCCTTTTTAGGCTCTTCCATTGTGTTCCTCTTTTTTGGTGACAGGTTACTGACCACCATTAATGCTATTGGTTTAAGAGTTGCCCCTCATTTGGGCATGCTACCTATGCCCAGCGAGCATTTTTGGCTAACACTCACCATGTCGCTCATGTTTACTTTGGTTTTTCTCTGTTACCTGGGCCAAAAAGACATTTTAAAAAATCATGTGGTAGTACCACCCATCTTGCTTTCTAAGTTTGTATCCACTACTTTTTTTATGATTTTCTTTCTTACCTATCAAAAGTCGTTTGCCTATTTGGTAGGCGTGCTTTCGGATGGTCCAATTTTTCTTATTACGTATTTATTTTACAGCAAGGCAAAGGAGCATTTAACCAATGCCCAAAACTAAGGTTTTAAAAGATAAAAGTATTGTTATCACAGGCACCTCTAGCTTTAAGGGGATGCGTGTATTAAAAGCCTTAGAAGAAGATCCACGTTATACTCGTATTGTGGCACTGGACAAAAAGAAACCGTCGATCCCACTCAAAAAAACCGTTTATTATAAATTTGATTTAACCGAAACCTTGGCCGATGTTCAGTTAGCTGAAATTTTGAAAAAAGAAAAATGCGATACTTTAGTGCACTGTGCAGTTCCCATTACCCCTCCAAAAAACGAATCGTATGCGCATGAGCTTATTTCTATTGGCACCATGTACATCACCAATGCCTGTGCCGAAGCCAAAGTACGTAAAATTATTTTATCGTCTACTACCGATGTTTATGGCGCTAACCCGGATAATCCCAATTTTTTACATGAAGACCTACATACTCCAAATGGTCGCGGCCTAAGCCGTTATTTGGTAGATAAAATTGAAGCTGAAAATACCATTTTAAAGTACGGCAAACGTCATCCTGGTTCTATTGTCACTATTTTACGCCCCTGTTCTATATTAGGACCCACTATTGAAAGCTACAAAACCCGTTTTTTTAAACGTTTTTTTATCACCAGCATGATGGGCTTTGACCCCCTCTTTCAATTTTTGCACGAGGACGACATGGTACGTGCTTTTTTACTAGCTATTGAAAAGGATGCTAACGGTGTTTTTAATATTGTGGGTGATGGCGTTTTGCCTTTATCACGCGTGATTAAAATTTTGGGCAAAATAAAAGTACCTCTCCCACAAATTGGTTTTAAAAGTATGGTTCAAATTTTATGGTTTTTAGATATGGCGCCTGCACCTGCCTCGCACGTTAATTTTTTACGTTATTTATGCATTGCCGATGGCAGTAAAGCCAAAAAAGAATTGGGTTTTGTGCCCCGTTTTTCTACTAAAGAAGCCTTATTAAGCTTTATTGGGGCCGAACGCCTGCGTGAGGTTAATTTAATTCAAGCAACTCCCTAAAATGGCCGAAAAAACAAAAACCAAAACATTCACTAAAGAAGACGAACCGTCTAATGTTCATGTCTTGCCAGTTGAAAATAAAACTAAACCCAAGGCCAATGAAGAGTTTGTAGATTTTAAAACCTTAGCCTCTCGCCTGGAAGATCGCATTTCTCACATTGAAACTACTTTTAAAGAAACACTTGAAGCCTTAGAAACCGATTTGGAACAATCGGTAAAAAAGTCTAAGGTACGCCGCCACGATAAAGATGTACAAAAAGATCTCAATACCCTTTACGAATTGCTCGATCAACGGGTTAAAAAGGCCATTACTTATCTTAAAGACAACGAAGCCAAAAGCACTGCCGAAAAAAGCCAGCTAGAAATGGTTAAAGAGCTCACTAGTCGGGCCATTAAAGTGTTGTCGGTTGATTTTTACAAAGATGTTATCAATCGCTTAGGTTTTGCCGACGACGAGGAAGAAGTAGATCCTTTTGGCATGGATAGGCATTTGGTAGAGCGCATTAAGCCTGTTTTTGACTTTTTATATTACAAGTACTGGCGAGTACACACTACCGGTATTGATAACATTCCCGATGAAGGCCGAGCCCTTATTGTAGCCAATCACTCGGGAACAGTTCCTTATGATGGAGCCATGATTAAAGCGGCTATTTTAAACGAACATAAAGCCCGCAAAGACGCCCGTTTTTTAGTGGAAAACTTTGTATACCACATGCCCATGATGGGCAGCCTGATGTACCGTATTGGAGGTGTGCGTGCCTGCCCAGAAAATGCTCAATACTTATTAAATTCTGGTCACTTAGTGGTTGTTTTTCCAGAAGGCGTAAAGGGTATTGGTAAGTTTTATAAGCAGCGCTACAATTTACAACGCTTTGGACGCGGTGGTTTTATTAAGTTATGCATGAACACTAAATCGCCCCTAGTGCCAGTAGGTATTGTGGGGGCCGAAGAAATTCACCCCATTATTTTTAAGTCTAACGTTCTGGCTAAAATGATTGGGCTCCCTTATATTCCCATCACTCCTTCTTTTCCTTTACTGGGTCCCTTGGGGTTAATACCGCTTCCCACTAAATGGTCTATCCATTTTGGAAAGCCCATGTCGTTTGATAAGTATGATGACAGCGCTTTACGCGATGAACTTTTAATTCATAAACTTTCCGAAAAAGTACGTTCCGAAATTCAGAACATAATTAAGGATTTGTTGCAAAAACGCCGCTCGGTGTTTTTAGGATAATTGTATTTCCAAAAGCTTCTTCAAAAGATTCCAGCAAAACATCAACTGTTTCTTTTAAACCTACTGTTTTATTTAATTCTTTTGAAATAGTTGTAACACTACGACCTTCAATTCCGCACGGAATTATGTACAGAAAAGTATTGAGAGTATTGTTCACATTTAAGGCTATTCCATGTGTTGTAATGCCCCGTGAAATATGAAAACCAAGTGCTGCAATTTTTTTATTATGCTCTACCCATAGGCCGGGATGCTCTTTATCACGCTCCACTTCAATCCCCATTTTAGAAAGCGCTCGCTTTAAACCCTCTTCGGCCATCCATACTAGTTTTTCAACGGACCATTTACGTTCATGGAGATTAAAAATAAAGTACACAACCAACTGACCAGGTTCATGACAGGTAAGCTTACCTCCACGATCGGAATGAACAAAATCTATTTTTTTGTTCTTTAATTCATCTATAGAAAGTTTGAGATCGTGATCGGATTGTTGCCGACCCGAAGTAATGACGGGTGGATGTTCGAGCACTAAAAGCGTATCGGAAATTTCACCAGCATGACGTTTATCGTACAGGGTTTTCATCACGCTCATAGCATCGTTATAAGCAATTGTTCCTAGTATTTGCGCTTGAATGGGTGCGTTAATTCGGGTATCCATCGATTAAATTATTATCTCAGGGAAAAAAATATGTCACAAGATATTATTATTTATCAAGAAATAGGCCATGTAGCACTTGTTACGTTCAATCAGCCCGATAAGCTCAATGCGTTAGATGATGCCATGGGCGATGCTTTTCAAAAGATTTTAGCCAGAGTGGAAGCCAACAAAGATATACGGGTAATGGTGATTACCGGAGCCGGCCGTGCCTTTTCGAGCGGTGGTAATTTGGATATGCTTGAAGACCGGGTTAAACGTACACCTGAGACCAACAAGCGCGAGCTTATGGCCTTTTATCAGCTCTTTTTGGATATGCGTAAAATTCGCGTTCCCGTGATTGCAGCTATCAATGGCCCTGCAGTGGGGGCTGGTTTTTGTATGACCTTAGCCAGTGATCTTCGTTATGCTGCCAAAGGGGCCAAATTGGGTGCTAACTTTTCTAAATTAGGCCTAGCTCCCGGTATGGGAGGTACTTATTTGGTGACCCGCTTAGCAGGCCCTGTGAATGCTGCAGAAATTTTGATGTTAGGCGAACTCTTTACGGCCGAACGCGCTTTAGATATGGGGCTCATCAATGGTGTTTTTGACCCCGATCAATTGCTGGCCGAAGTGCAAAAAATAGCCGAAAAACTGGCCGCTAACGCCCCGATTTCTGTTGCTGCCATTAAAAAAGGTATTCAAAGGGCTCAGCATGAAACTTTGGAAGAGCTTTTTGAATACGATTCCAGCATGCAGGCCCAATGTTTTACAACCGAAGATATTAAAGAAGGAATTTTGGCTATTCGTGAAAAAAGAGCCCCATGGTTTAAAGGAAAATAGTTAATAATTTCAATATATTATAAGTATATAGTTGAAAATGTGTATAAATATTTGTACACTTTTAGCATGTTAGACAGTTCTAGTATTTTAGCGAATCCCACTCGTTTTAAAGTGTTAAAAGCTCTTTCCAGAAGCGATGAACCATTGCCCCTTCGGCAACTTTCTTATCTTATTCAAGCTCCTGTTTTTTCTGTTCAACGCGCCTTAGAACAACTGACAAACGAAAAATTAATTATTCAAAAAAAACGGAAAAACCGATCTTTTTTCTCGCTTAACCCAGATCATCCCTATCATTCTTTTTTAACTCAGCTTTTTGAACTAGAAAATAAAACCCATATTGCTCTACGAGCTCAGATGTATCATGAAAAAGCAGAAAGGGTTCTCAATTTTTGCGCAGAGATACATGAACTTTTTAATCATATAAGATCATGAACATCATTCATTTTTTAAAACAGATGATTGAAGTGCTCGAGCAAGAAAGACTGCAATATGCTGTGGCGGGCGGCTTAGTTGCTTCTGTCTACCGCAAAGAAGAACGCACTACACGCGACCTTGATTTTTTAATTATTTCAGAATCCTCCTCTCAGCAAAAAGCTGAAGAACTTATTAAGGCTCAGGCTCTTAACCCTCATATTATACGAAAAGCCGATTTAGAAGGAGGCCCTCTTTTTGCGATTAAAAGGAAAAATACCGAACCCTATATGGTCGTCGGAAAAGATAGTAGTAAGCCTGGGGCGATCGGTCTCGATTTTATTTTACCTTCCATGCCATGGTTTAAAGAAGCCTTGGAAAGATCGAGCCTTAACTTGATTGATTTTGGATGGAATAAAAAAATACCGTGCATTACCGTGGAAGATATTATTATTTCCAAGTTCTATTCTTACAAAAATGACCCTCGACGTTACAAAGACTTGGATGATTTGCAATCTATTTTTGAAGCAAAGCATGTGCTTGACTGTATTTATATTCAAAACCAAATGAGAAAAATGTCGCTCATAGCTCCAAAAGCTTTAAAAGGAATTGCTCCTAAAGAATTATTTTTGACAATAAGAAAGTAAATCATCACAATAAAGCAAAATCTTGAAACCAAAATACAAACAAATGATTAAAGGCTTAAAAGCCGAAGATCTCAAGAACCATGCAGCTCTTGAGCAATGGTTTTTGTATATCTTGGAATGTGCGGATGGCACCTTGTATACTGGCATCACCAACGATTTAGAACGCCGCTTTGAACAACATAATTTGGGTAAAGGCGCTAAATACACACGGACACGCAGGCCTGTTACCCTTAAATATCAAGAGACTCTCAATAATCGCTCGGAAGCACTCATTCGGGAATATCAAATTAAGCAATATCCCACTCAAAAAAAACGTAATTTAATCAATAACATAGACTGATTTATAAATAAGTTGACCAATTGTCTTTTTTTATCGTAAAGAGTTCCCTCTATATTTCGAAAGGAACTCTATGCGTACGTTTACAAAGCTCTTTTTTATCACGTTCATCTTAATTTTTTCTCTTAAGGCTCATGCTTTTGTTTTTACGGGCGATATTGAGGCTGATTTTAAAGACATTAATTGCATAACAGATCCTTTAGATGTGGGTATTCCTGAAGCGCTCCAAAACCTTGGTTTAAATACTAGCGGTTGGGACATGGAAAAAGTGTGTTTCTTTTACGATGGCTCCGAAGACACCATGCATGTGGGCGTTAAAACATACGATGGTAAAATTTTTGGTGACGCTGATGGAAATGGCGACCCCTCTTCCGGAGAAACTGTTCCAGGTTTAGAATATGAAGACTTAGCCAACTTAGGACGAAAAGGAAACTCTGCAGGTGAAGCCTTTTTTATATTATGGGACTTAAACGGTGATGCCAAAACCCTTCCCGCTGAAGGCATCATTGGAATGAACGGCGGTTCAGTTGATATTATGACAGGTCTTGCGTTTGGCCATAACTATGCTGATTTTGGGCGCTATATTCCCAACTCTACTTTCATTACATTTCTCCCCCAAAATGAAAGCTTTTACAATTTGGAATCCACCATCACTCCTTTTGCACAACCCTCACAAACTTATCCTTATTCAGAATTTAGCATTCCTGCTTTTACACAAGGCTACCAAATAGACCCGCGTGTGACTCTCTATGTGTTTGCAGGCAGTAACGTTGATGCCGGTATTGGCGATGATTATATTACAAAAACAAAAAACGTATTTGATGATGATGAAGACGATTGCTGGGACTGGGTAGAATTAAAAAATGGAACCAATCCTAATGACCCTGAAGAAAATTGCGATGAAACACCCAGCACACCTGAAAACCCAGAAGATCCCACCAATCCAGAAACACCCGAAGAACCTACTACGCCAGAAAATCCGGAGACACCTCAAGAAGATGATAATGCGGGCAAACCCAGTACACCGGCTATTGTTCCAGCACCCGCTATTTCTGCAATACAAGTACAGGGAAGTGGTAGTAGCTGTGCTCTATCCATAAAAAGCTCAAACCAAATAGACTATTCAATACTTGTTTTATTGATGGGATTATTAGGATTTAGATTCTTGAAAAAACGTTTGGCAAATTAGGAAGTTGCTGCGCATTCCAAATCTATATACGCGGCTGCCCTAAAGGACGGCCTTGGTACTCATCTATATACGCGGCTGCCCTAAAGGACGGCCTTGGTACTCATCTATATACGCGGCTGCCCTAAAGGACGGCCTTGGTACTCATCTATATACGCGGCTGGACGTTAGACTCAATCCATTTGACGATATCACGGGTGTCGGCGCCGGGAGTAAAAATCTCGGCTACGCCCTCTTTTTTAAGGCCAGCAATTTCGTCTTCGGGGATAATACCGCCACCAAATACCACCACATCTTCAGCTTTATTAGCCTTTAAAAGCTTAATTACGGCAGGGAAAAGATAGTTGTGAGCGCCAGATAAAATAGAAAGCCCAATCGCATCCACATCTTCTTGGATAGCCGTGTTCACAATCATCTCAGGAGTTTGGTGTAAACCTGAATATATTACCTCGTAACCAGCATCACGCAGGGTACGTGCAATAATTTTAGCGCCACGATCGTGGCCGTCTAAGCCGGGTTTACCAATTAAGATGCGGAGTTTCTTTTGCATAGGGTGAGGCCTTTTAATATAAAAGCAACGCGAATTTCAAGGGTTTTTATACAGCCGGTCAGTATATACCGGGGTCGTGATACTCGCCAAAAACGCCCCGCAACACGTTCGAAATTTCTTCCACAGTACAATAAGCATGAGCACAGGCCAGTAAATCGGGGAAAATATTGGTTTTGGACGAAGCAGAAGCTTTTAAAGCAGCTAAACCAGCATTCACTTTTTCGCTGTCGCGTTTCGCTTTTAAAGCATTCAAGCGTTCCGTCTGTTTTTTGGTCACTGCCTCGGAATCTACCTTTAACAAATCAGTATTCGGTTTTTCATCGGTAATAAATTCATTCACCCCCACTACAATTTTTTCCTTTTTCTCCAGCTGATTTTGATACTTGTGGCTGGCCAAAACAATTTCCATCTGGGGAAACCCTTTTTTAATCGCCTCTACCATGCCGCCCAAACTATCGATTTTTTCGATGTAGGCCATGGCTTCTTTTTCCATTTTATCGGTCAAGGCTTCGACAAAATAAGAACCGGCCAAAGGATCAATGGTGTTGGTCACGCCAGATTCAAACGCGATGACTTGTTGAGTTCTTAAAGCAATCTGCACGGCTTTCTCGGTAGGTAATGCCAATGTTTCATCCATGGAATTAGTATGAAGCGATTGGCAGCCACCCAAAACGGCCGAGAGAGCCTGCAACGTGGTACGGATAATATTATTTTCGGGTTGTTGAGCGGTTAAACTACAACCCGCGGTTTGAACGTGGAAGCGGCATTTCATGGATTCCGCTTTTTTAGCACCAAAACGTTCTTTCATGAGGCGTGCCCATAAACGACGGGCTGCACGATACTTGGCCACTTCTTCAAAGAAATCCATGTGTGCATTAAAAAAGTACGAGAGACGCGGCGCAAAGCTATCCACATCTAACCCGCGTTTGATGCAAGCATCCACGTAAGCCACACCATCAGCAATGGTAAAGGCTAACTCCTGAACAGCAGTAGATCCTGCTTCGCGGATATGATAACCGGAGATAGAAATGGGATTCCATTTGGGCACATGCTGAGAGCAATATTCGATCATGTCCACCACTATACGCATGGCAGGATCCGGTGGAACCAAATATGAATTTTGAGCAATATATTCTTTTAAAACATCGTTCTGTATGGTGCCGCCCACTTTTTTAAGATCACATTTTTGTTTCTCGGCATTGGCCAGATAAAAGGCTAAAAGAATGCTGGCCGGGCCATTGATTGTCATGGATACCGTTACTTTTTCCAGTGGAATTCCTTTAAAAAGAATTTCCATATCGGCCAGAGAATCAACTGCAACGCCGCACACGCCCACTTCACCGCGCGAACGGGGCGAGTCGCTGTCATAACCCATGAGTGTAGGAAAATGGAAAGCGGTTGAGAGACCCGTTTGCCCCTGAGATAACAAATAGTGGAAACGCGTGTTGGTATCTTCGGGAGTTCCAAACCCGGCAAACTGCCGCATGGTCCATAATTTACCGCGATACATGGTGGGATAAACACCGCGCGTAAAAGGATATTCGCCGGGAAAACCAATGTCTTCTTGATGATTCTGGCCTACTTGATCGGCCGTGTATAAACGCTCGATGGGTTCGGACGAAAGAGTGGTAAACTCTTTCTGTGACTCCGGCGCTTTAGCGAGAAAGGATTTTAAAGTCCCCTCTTCCCATTCTTTAAGGTTCTTGGTCATAAGAAGAGTAACCCACCCCACCCCCCCCTTAGCTTAAGGGAGGGAGCGTTCTTAGCCCCTCCCCCTTAGGCTAAGGGGGAGGACGGGAGGGGGTTACTTTAACGTATTCTTTGCGATCACCAAACGCTGAATTTCGGAAGTTCCCTCGTAAATTTCGGTAATACGAGCATCACGCAAGAGACGTTCTACGGGATACTCACGGCAATAGCCATAACCACCGTGTATCTGCACGGCTTTATTGGTGATGAAGTTTGACGATTCCGAGGCAAAAAGTTTGGCCTGACACGCTTCTACACTGGCAGGTTTACCGGCCTGCTTAAGCTCGGCCGCTTTATAAGTGAGCATGCGCGAGGCTTCAAAACGTGTGGTCATATCGGCAATCATCCATTGGATGGCCTGAAAATTAGAAATGGATTGCCCAAAGGCTTCGCGTTCTTTGGCGTATTTTACCGCCGCTTCAATAGCCGCGCGCGAAATACCCAACGCCTGGGTGGCAATACCAATGCGACCGTAATCGAGCGTATTCATGGCAATAGTAAAACCCTGGCCAACTTCACCCAAGAGGCAATCTTTAGGAACTTCGCAGTTTTCTAAAACGATGGACGAGGTAGCCGAAGCACGAATACCAAGTTTCTTTTCAACTTTACCTACCGAGAAACCCTTAAAGTTTTTATCTACAATAAAAGCCGAAATGCCTTTATGCTTTTTAGATTTATCAGTCATGGCAAACACCACCATGGCATCTGCATGAGGCCCGTTGGTGATAAAGTTTTTGGTACCATTTAAAAGATAATGGCTGCCTTTATCAACAGCGGTTGTTTGCTGGTTAGCTGCATCCGAACCGGTACCTGGTTCCGACAAGCAATACGCTCCCAGTTTTTGACCTTGAGCAAAGGGTGTTAAATACTTTTTCTTTTGTTCGTCATTGGCAAAACGTGTGATGGGTCCGCAGTAGAGTGAGTTATTCACCGACATGGTAACACCGGTAGAGGCACAAGCGGCCGAAATTTCTTCTAAAGCTAATACATATGAGAGCATATCGAGCCCTGCTCCGCCCCATTGTTCAGGAACCATCATGCCCATCAAACCCAGCTCCGCCATTTTAGGAAGTGAAGATGTAGGGAATTCCGCTTTTTCATCGCGTTCGGCAGCTAAAGGCGCGAGTTCTTTTTGCGCAAAATCGCGTGCCATTTTTTGAATCATTGTTTGTTCTTCAGAAAGTTCAAAGTTCATATTTTTCCTTATGCGTTGTAACCCCCTCCCACTCCCCCTTAACTTAAGGGGGAGAGTAAGAAGGTCCCCTCCCTTAGATTAAAGGAGGGACAGGGTGGGTTATTCTTACTTTCCCGTAAAATTAGCTTTTCTCTTTTCAATAAACGCCGCTACACCTTCTTTTTTATCGTCGGTGGAGAATGTTAACGGGAAAGTATTTTCTTCCATCGCCAAACCACTGGCTAAATCTAAATCCGTTCCTTCATTCATCACTTTCTTAGCTAAGCGGATAGCCACTAAACCTTTAGTTAAAATTGTAGATAAGGTGGCTTTAACATCGGCCAATAAAGTTTCAGGAGCGGATACTTTGTTTACAATACCAATATTAAGCCCCTCTTCTGCCGAGATGATTTTAGCGGTGTAAACGAGTTCCTTAGCACGGTTTTTACCGATCAAGCGCGACAAACGCTGAGTACCACCAAAGCCAGGGAAAATTCCCAAGTTAACTTCAGGTAAACCCAATTTAGCGGTGCTTGAGGCATAGATAAAATCGCACGAGAGAGCCAGTTCCAAACCACCACCTAAAGCAAAACCGTTAACAGCAGCAACCACGGGCTTACCGCAGTTTTCGATAGTCTTCATGGTGTCATGACCTAACTTGCCAAATTCTGTTGCTTCAAGAACCGTCATATTCTGCATACTCACAATATCGGCACCAGCCACAAAAGCTTTATCGCCGTTACCGGTTAAGATGATACCTTTTACATTTGAATCACCTTCCAGCTGTTTAAAAGCGTTGCCTAAATCAATAAGTACTTGGCGGTTGATAGCATTAAGCGCCTTGGGACGATTTACCTGAACCGTGGCAATGCCTTCGTTTATTTCTACTAATAAAGTTTCAAAACTCATAAATGTCCTTTCAGAGGGATGATTTATACTGATAAAAACCTCGTCCGGCTTTTACTCCCGTAAAACCGGCTTCGGTTAATTTGGTGAGTAAAGGCGACGGCAAAAACTTGGGATTGGCGGTAGCGGTGAACAAATTTTCCAAACGCTTTTTAACCCTGTCCAAGCCTAATAAATCGGCCAGTTTTAAGGGGCCGATAGGATGGGATAACCCAACACTCACCACCCTGTCAATGCTTTCGGCACTGGTAATTCCCTCGTATAAAACCTGAATAGCCTCGTTAATACCGGCATACACCACACGTTCAAATACAGAACCGGTAAAATCGTGTACATAAATGGTATCCAGTTTTAGCTCTTTTAAAAAATTACCAAAAAGCTGAAGCGTGTTATCGCTGGTTTTAACGGCACGAATCATTTCTACAAGTTTAATTTGATTCTCGTAAATAACCGGAAAAAAACCTAAAGCACGTTCGGGAGAACTAAGACTATGAGCAAGACTTGTAGTGCCAATATCGCTATCGATAAAGGCAAGCGGTGTTGTAGTGACTAGTTCGTTAACAGGCGCATCAGATGATGCCAAAATAAAACTGGCTTCACTCAGGGCTTTCATATCCAGCGACAACTGAATACGCGCCAAACATTCATCTTTAGCCGATAAGCCCTGTATGCTTAAGTTATTACCGTCATCAAATGAATTTTTAAGAGCTGTGATACTTTTTTCGAGTGCGTTTTTATCGGCATCTACCCACAGCACGGAATATCCATGCAAAGCGCAAGCTTTGGCCAAAAGCGTAAGCGCCGGATGAACACCCAAAATGCCGATGAGTTTTTGAGGCATGAAAATGCCTTTCTTTTATACGCGTTCAACAATAAGCGCTACACCTTCGCCACCACCAATACACAAAGATGCCAATCCGCGTTTTGCATTGCGGGCTTTTAAAGCGTATAAAAGCGTTACCAAAATACGGGCACCACTTGCACCAATGGGATGACCAATAGCCACCGCGCCACCGTTCACGTTTACTTTGTCATCTGGAATACCGATTTTTTTGTTGTTCGCTACAGCCACAACCGAAAAGGCTTCGTTCACTTCCCATAAGTCAATATCGGAGGCTTTGAGTTTGGCCTTTTCCAAAGCTTTTTCCATGGCCACAGAGGGAGCCATGGTAAACCATACGGGTTCTATGCTGGCTTGCGCGCTCGCTACAATTTTAGCGAGGGGTTTTAAACCCAATTCATTAGCTTTATCGGCACTCATGAGAACGAGAGCCGCAGCACCGTCGTTGATGCTAGAGGCATTACCGGCAGTAACTGTGCCTTCTTTATCAAAAGCAGGACGCAGCGTAGCTAATTTATCGATACTACCCTTACCCGGTTCTTCATCGCTATCAATCACCACATCACCTTTTTTGGAAGAGATGGTAACAGCAGCAATTTCGTCTTTAAACACACCCTCTTTTACTGCCTTTTGAGCCCGACGGTACGATTCGGCCGCATGAGCATCCTGCATTTCGCGTGTCACATTATATTCTTTAGCGCATTTTTCGGCGCAGTTGCCCATGTGCACATTATTATACGGATCCCACAAACCATCGTGGATCATGGTATCAATCATCTTGCCATGGCCCATGCGCAGGCCGGCTCTGGCTTCGGTTAAAGCATAAGGGGCCTTCGACATACTTTCCATGCCACCAGCCACCACACAATCGGCTTCGCCCGATTTAATAGCCTGAACAGCGAGCATCACGCTTTTTAAACCCGAGCCACACACTTTACCAATGGTTAATGCCGATACTTCTTTAGGAAGGCCGGCACCTAAAATAGCCTGACGAGCCGGCGATTGACCAACAGCACCCGTCAGTACGTTACCCATGATGGCTTCTTCCACAAGTTCGGGTTTAATTCCGGCCCGTTTAACAGCCTCTTTAATAGCAATAGCACCTAGTTGAGGAGCAGTAAGAGACGAAAGAGAACCCATAAAACTGCCAACCGGTGTACGGGCGGCGCCTACAATCACAACATCACGCATAAAACCTCCATTAGTCTAAAATAATAAAATTAAAAATTTGAGAGTGAGATGTAACAAACACAAAGAGGTGTGTCAACGGGAAGTACGGCGAATTTATTTGATGTTTTAAAACGGTTCGCTATATTCTGGTCACATGAAAAAAATCAACCAAAACGGCATGACCATTAAAGAATTAATTATAGTAATAGGGCTTATTGTAGCCATGGTAGGGGTTTCTATTCCCCTCTTCCATTATCTTAAAAGTATTTCACCCAATACGTCTACTTCACTCCCACAACACTCACCAAATATGTAGAAAGCCAAGGCACGTAGGTAATAATCATCAAACAAAAAATAAGTAAAATAAGAAAAGGTATCGCAATACGATACAATTCAAAAATGGGCTTTTTAAAGCGGAAAGACGAGATAAACAGATTAAGCCCCACCGGCGGAGTTAAATAACCAATTTCTAAATTAGTTAAGAAAATAATCCCCAAATGAATGGGATCTACACCATACTTGTAAGCAATGGGTGTGATAATGGGCACCACCACAATGGTAGCCGAGAAAATATCCATTAAACAACCCACCACCAACAAAAATAGATTGAGGCACACCAAAAACATGAATTGAGAACTAATGTATTGGCTTACCCAATTGAAAATTTTAAACGGAACTTGAGCATCTACAATATAACCCGTCATCCCCAAGGCCACACCCAAAATGATGAGAATACCACCCACCAGCACCATCGATTCACGAATAATACGCGGGATGTCGGTAAAAATTTTAAGATCACGATAGATAAAAACATGAACAATAAATACATATAAGGCTGTTACCGAAGCCGCTTCGGAGGCGGTAATAATGCCACCGTAAATGCCCACCAAAATAATAATGGGCAAAGGTATTTCCCAGATTGCTTCTTTAATAGACTTACCCAAATTACTAAATTCAAAGGGAACACGGCGAACACCCGACTTGTGCCCCATGTAAATGCTGTAAGCACCTAACACCATAATCAATAACAGTCCCGGTAAAATACCGGCCAAAAATAATTTGTCGATACTAACAGTGGCTACTAAACCGTATAAAATAATGGGCAAGCTGGGAGGAAAAAGTAAACCCAAGCTACCGCAACTGGTCACTAAACCCATGCTAAACTTATCATCATATTTTTCTTTGAGCAAAATAGGATAGAGCAAACCACCCAAAGCAATTATAGTAACGCCACTGGCACCGGTAAATGCTGTAAAAAATGCACAAGCAAGCAAGGTAACAACAGCCAAACCGCCTGGCATCCAACCTATAATAGCCTGAGTGAGGTTTACCAAGCGTTTAGGAGTAGAACTTTCGGCCATCATGTAACCAGCAAAAGTAAAAAGTGGGATAGTAATGAGTGTGGGCGCTGCTGCCATACGGTAAAACTCAATCATGATCGCCGAGGTATCTATCCCTGCCTGCGAAAATGACAAGAGCGCCACCGCACCAAAAATGATGAATAAGGGAGCCCCTAAAAGGGCCACAACGCTAAATATTATTGTTGAGCTCATTTTATATTGATATTCACGGATATATCGAGTTCGGAATTCTCGAGTTTTTTCAAATCAGCCTTTTTTCCGGTTAAGGCGAATAAACTTTCAACGGTTTTAATAAAAAAACGAAAAGTGATAATAGAAAAGCCAATTGGCATCACGGTTAAAAAATACCAGGTTTTCACTTTACCAAACAAAACGGTATCGGCCATTCTTTCATCCATCATAAATTTGCGAGCCGCCAGAGTCAGTAAAAAGCTCACAATAATACAAAAAACCGACACAAAAAACTCCACCAAAGGCAACCAACGTTTACTAATCACTTTTAACAATGCATCAATACGGATGTGTTTATCTTCCTTTGTAGAAATAGTGGCTCCAAAAAAGCAAAGCACTAAAACCAAATGACGGGCAAAAACATCGCCCCATTCAATGCCGGTATCAAAAAAATTTCGTAAAATTACTTGGGTACTGGCAAAAGCGAGCATGGTGATAAGAATGATATTAAGAAGCGAGGCTTCAATTTTTAAAAGAAGCTTATCAATAAAGAAAAGAGCTTTCATACAATAAAACGAGTGAGGGGCGGATAAACCGCCCCTCTATTCGCTAATTTAAATTATTTAATTAAAGCTAAAACCTGGTTTAGGAGTTCCTGCGAATACAGTTTGCCAACCAGTTTGGCTTGAACTTCTTTGCTGATACCTTCCAATTCGGTTTTAGAAGCTGGATCCAATTGTACAATTTGAATACCGCTAGCCTGTAAAATTTGTTCCGATTGAGCGCTATCAATGTTGGTTTGTGTTGTAAGCTTAGCAGCTTCTTGATCAATTACATTTTTAACAATAGTCTGTTGAGACGGATTTAACTTAGCCCAAGCTGCATTTGAAATAACCAAACCACCACTGCCGTAGCTTAAATCGACTTTGGTCATATATTTTACCTTGGTATGCCATTGAAGAGCAATAGCACCTAAACCAGGACCATAAGCGCCATCAATAAGGCCAGTGGTAAGAGACGATAGCACATCGGGTAAAGCCAAGGGCACAGGAACCACTTTTAACGATTCATACATAGCCTGAGCCAAAGGATCACCTTCCCACATCCACATTTTAACGCCGTTCATGTCGGCTTTTTTGGTAATAGATTTGTTAGAGAAAATTTGGATAAAACCAATACCAGCCCAGCCCATCAGTTTGAAGCCTTTAGCTTCGTAGGCTTTATCAAAATATGGGCGCATAGCCGCGTATACCGAATTTACCTGTGCTTCTGTTTTAAAGAGGAAGGGCAATTCTAAAACACGTACTTCGGGAACAATATCTCCTAAACCCACACCGGTTAAGGCCGCAATATCAAGCTGACCAATACGGATTTTACGGATCACGTCTTTTTCATCACCCTGAACGCTACCGGCAAAAATTTGAATATCCACACAACCTTCAGTTTGAGTATTGATGGCTGTTTTAACATTCATGAGCCCTTTATAAAGAGTGGTTCCTTCGGGAGCTACAGTTGCTAATTTAAGAACGGTTGAAGGCGCAGCACAGGGAGCCGCTTGAACACTGGAAGAGGCTATAAACCCGGCGCTTACAAGTGCCAAAGTTAATAATTTTAATGAAAACGATTTCATACAATCTCCTTATAGATGGGGTTAAAAATATTGATTTTCGTGGGACAAAAGCCAAGCCGCTTTTTGCTTGGCTATTTCGTTGGCAAGCCTTGCTTCGGGAAGCACGGCAGCATCGGTAGATAAAACCTCGTTGAGTAGAGTTTCAAACATGGCTTTATCCTGGTTTTGGACACAGTATGTTTGTGCATACAACACCTGCGTCATCAAAAATTTACGTTTATAAGCCGCTAAGGCTTTTTCAAAAAATTCTTTCGATTTTTGGGGATTACCACCAAACATGGTAGGACGCGATCCAAAAGAGACCCCAAAAAAGAGCAAGGGACCACCATAATAAAAATTTTCGTCAATTTCATAAACACGCTGCATCATGGCTTCGGCACGGGGAAATTCGGCAATGGCCAGCGGCGAATCTTTATTAAGGTTAATGTAACTACCCCAATTTAATGCGGTCCAAAACAAAGGTTCTAGCGACCCTCTTCCCATGCCTTTTAACGCTTTCTTAAAAGAATCCATATCCTTTTTAAGTGTTCCTTCAAAAGCACTATTGCGGGTTAACAATTGCAAGCCATAAGCCTTACCTTTGGCATAAAATTGTTTAGCACGGCTTTCATTTAAAGCTCTTTTGCCTTCATCCACGCTTTTATACTTGAGCATGTTCCATTCTAAAAAACCAAAACCATAGTTGGCATAAGAACGAGAGAGAAGTATGAGATAATTTTTATTGTTGGGATTATCATGCTGGAAAGCTTCCATCATTTTAATCATGGTAAGCCCAGATGTTTCGGCAATATCAACATCCGACTCCATTTCAAAAGCAGGAGCCCCACTTCTCATAATTTGCGACGTGATATCAGACGCGATTTGTTTGGGAGTACAATTAGCAAAAAGATAAACGGATAAAATAAGGATAAAGGCGCTAGCTACCTTTCCTCTAACAAATTGTGGCATTTTTCGCTCCTTCAGACCCCTTATATATAGATAGAACTGCTTTAATGACTTTAGGGATGTAAATTGATTCCCTCTGTGTGTCAATTAAATATTTCTAAATTTTGTCAACAATCTGAAAGACTTGCGTTATTTTTATTGATGCAGTGCGTTAATTTGTCACTGAAGAATTGAGCTTAAAAAAGAGAGAGACTTAAAAGGCTTTCCGGCTGTATATTGCAAAAAATATTCTAACACATGACGAGCCTGAGCCACCTCTTCACTTTTCCAAACCGGAAAAGCTTCACCAGAAAAACCATCCATCATTTTTGTGATTACCTGATATGTAAGAGGATAATCGCTTTTACCACGAAAACAAACCGAGCAAATGACCCCACCTCTATTGGTACTAAAATGATACTGTTGTTCCGGTGTAATTTTACAGGAACATTCCACACATTGCTCTAAACTTGGCTTATAGCCAAACAAAGACAGCATATGATGTTCAAATACGGGAATGGTTTGAGGCAAGAGCGGCAATTCGGTATTAAGATCTTTTAGAAAAGACAAAAACGTAGAATAAACGTGAGGCATTTCTTCTTTTTCTTGCATAAACTCCAAAATAATTTCAGAAAAATAAGAAGCACAGGCAAACTTAAGCACATCTCGCCTTGCTCCCGCAAAACCCCAAGTCATATCGCTCGACTCAAGCCAGTTAAAATCAGCTCCCTTAGGCTTTATCATGAAACGAAAAACGCTAAACAGATCGAGTCCACCCTGAAAACGCTTGGCTGAACCTTTAGCACCCTTAGCCATAGCCGATAGCTTCATCCCCTCTTCGGTAAGAATAGTGACAATCCAATCACTATCTCCATAAGGGATTTTTTTTAACACAATACCGGTAATCTGGTTTGAGTTCATATTTAACTTTTTTGGAAAAAGACGATTAGAACCTTAAAGTAAATAAACAGCACCAAAACATCCAGCACAAAATTAATAAGCGAATGACTAGCAAGACCCGGATCGAGTTTAATTTTAGAAAAAAGATAAGGCAAGGTATTACCCAACACATGCGATACCAACATAGCGGCAAATAAACAAATACCAATAGCTAAGGGCAATAACCCCACCTGATGAAAACGAAAATAGCTGTAAAATGCCATAATGCCAATAGCCACAAGAGCAATAACACTGTTAATGATAGCCTGTCTTAAAAAGGTTTTAAGAATAGACCTTAAATTAAATTGATTGGAGTAAATACTCTGAATCATGATGGTGGCACTTTGCCGTGAAATAATGCCGCCCATACGCAACATCAGCGGGATAAATCCTGCAAAAATACCCATGGCAGGTAAAAAACTGTAATAATGATTAATAATTTCAGAATTAACAATGGCCCCCAGTAAAAAAATAACAAACCACGGGATTTTATGCGTTAAACTTTTTATCAAGCCCTGCTCGTTTAAATCTTCCGATTCTACAATACCCATTTTAAGGGCTGTTTCTTTAGCCTCCTCATGAATAACATCAATCACGTCATCAACAGTAATCACACCAACCAAAGTATTATTTTCTTCTACTACCGGAATGGCTACCAAATTATACTGTGCCACTATACGCGCCACTACATCCTGAGATTCTTGAGTACCAACCCTAATCACATCACGAATCATGATATCTTTTAACTGTTTGTCGGGAGAATTTTGAAAAAGCTGCCGAATAGAAATAACGCCGGTAAGCTGATCTACACTATTAACCACATAAATATAAAAAAATGTGGCTACCTGTGAAATATTTTGCAAACTCAAAATGGCTTCTTTAACCGATATTGTTTCGGCCAATTTAAAAACCTCGGTAGACATAAGTCCGCCCGCGGTAGATTCTTGATATTGCAACAAGCCGGTTACATCCTGTGATTGTTCGGTTTGAAAATGACTTAAAAGTTCATCTGCCATTTCCTGGGGCAATTTCCCCACCAAATCGGTTAAATCGTCGGAGGGTAACTTTTGTAAAATTTCAGAAAGCCAGGCAAAGTTATTGTTACGTTCCAAATATTCTTTTAAAAAATCACCTTCTAATTCGGAAAACATTTCGGGCAATTTTGAATAATCGTGAATAAGACCAATAATCACGTCT
Source organism: bacterium (assembly GCA_019695305.1). Lineage (NCBI taxonomy): Bacteria > bacterium. Next base: position 32,300 of record JAIBAG010000005.1, on the reverse strand, counting down.
TGGTCGTGAACTGTAAATTTTTGAATAACATCGGCTAAATCTGCAGGATGCAGGCGAAAAAGAAGCTTTTTTAAATTATCGGTAGCATGATGGCGCAACAGCCTAAAGGCCGTATCGTAAATACCCTGAATAGTTTGACGAGCCATAGTCGGACTCAAACCAGCCGGACAAGTCCGACGCGTTTGAGTTATCAGAAACTTAAATCTTCAAAATGACTTAAAGCCCTAAATTCGGCATAGCGGTTTTTTAAATCGGCTTCGGAAAGATTTTTAATTCTTTCACAGCTAAAAGCTTCCACATTCAGTGAAGCCATCACGCTACCGGCAATTAAACCTTGCTTTAAGTTTTTTAAATTCACTTCACCAGCACGCGATAAATAACCCATCAGGCCGCCAGCAAAACTATCACCCGCACCCGTTGGATCCATAACCGTTTCTAAAGGTAATCCGGGGGCCGAGAATACATGATTATCGTGAAACAGCAAAGCTCCGTACTCTCCCTGTTTAATCACCACGGTTTTAGGACCCATCTTAATGATAGCTTTGGCTGCTTTCATTAAATTAGCTTCACCGGAAAGTAATCGAGCTTCGCCTTCGTTGATGGTAACCATATCCACCATCTTAAATGTTTTTAAGAGAGAATCTTTTTTGCCTTCAATCCAAAAATTCATAGTATCGCAGGCAATTAGTTTGGGACGCGGCATTTGCTCAATCACCTGACGTTGAATATCGGGATCGACATTGGCCAAAAATAAAAAATCGTTCTTTTTTTGTGCGTCGGTCAGTTTTGGTGAAAACTCAAGCAGCACATTGAGTTCGGTTTTAAGAGTTTGGGCATTGTTTAAATCGTAGTCATATTTACCTGTCCAGCGAAAGGTTTTACCTTCATGACGGTGAATACCATCTATATTAATGTTACGGCTTTTTAAAAAATCGAGATGTTTTTGAGGAAAATCTTGCCCCACAATGGCAACAATTGAAACAGGCGTGTAGTAAGAAGAAGAAACTGCAAAGTGCATGGCCGAACCACCCAGCCCTTCATCTATTTTACCAAAAGGTGTTGAAACAGTATCCAGGGCTACGGTTCCCACCACTAAAATACTCATAGGTATCTCCCAATTAAAAGTTTTAAACGTTGTTTAGCCACCGGGCTTATTTTTTTCTTATCTGTTAATATGGCATGAGCCACTGCACTGCGGCACGAACACGAGGACAAGCCTGAATAATTTTTAACCGCTGTTTTAATAATACTTTGTGCGGCTTCAATATTTTGATGCAAAATAGCCAAAATTTGATCGGTGGTCACCGGCTCTTCCGATTCATGCCAGCAATCATAATCGGTTGATAGCGCAAGAGTGGCGTAGCAAATTTCGGCTTCACGGGCGAGTTTAGCCTCTTGTAAATTGGTCATTCCAATCACCGAAGCATTAAGACTACGATACCAATGAGACTCGGCACGTGTGGAAAACATGGGGCCTTCCATGCACACATATGTCCCCTTATCGTGCGTCACTAACCCGCAAGAACGAGATGATGTAATTAAATTTTCTCTCACATGAGAGCATACCGGATCGGCAAAACTAACATGCGCTACAATTCCCTTTTCGTAAAATGTAGACGGTCGCAAACGGGTACGATCAATAAATTGATCGATCACCACCATATGTCCCGGTTTAATTTCTTCTTTAAGGGATCCTACAGCGGATACCGAAAAAATACTGGTAACACCCAGTTTTTTCATCCCCCAGATGTTAGCCTTAAAATTAATTTCGGAAGGATTAATACGATGCCCCACTCCGTGACGTGGCAAAAACACTACGCTCTTCCCTTCAAGAGTTCCGCACATGAAGGAATCGGATGGTTTTCCAAACGGTGTTTTTAAATTTACTTTTTTGGTAAGCTTAAAATCTTTCATGGCATAAAGGCCACTGCCGCCAATAATGCCAATAGTTTCTTTTTGAGGTGCCATAAGAAAACAGTTTTTAACAAACGCTGTACAAATTGCAATCGCAAAACAAGAACCGTACAAACAACATTTTCTTGATACACTTGGAATAACATGTAAGAGTAATTTTTATGCGTAAAATTGGAAGCGTTAGAAGTTTAGAAATGGCCCATACTTTTAGCGATTACCTGGCCTCTCTTGATATTGAAAACCAGGTGCGTACCGAAGAAAGTTTTTTTGAAATATGGGTTTTAAATGACAGTCAATTAGACCTAGCCACAAGCGAGTTAAACCAGTATATTTTTAATCCCTTTGATGAAAAATATTTAAAGAGCAAGGGTGCAGCACGAGCCCTTGAAAAAACTCAAGCTAAAGAGCAACGCCAATACGAAAAAGAAGTAAAAGATTTACGCCGTTCTCTTGCTGTTTCTAACCGTTCATGGGGGCCTATCACTATAACTTTTATAGGTATTTCTGTTTTAGTAGCTCTGGTCAGTCAATTAGGGCGTAATACCGATCCGGTTTCTTTTTTATACATCACCAATTTTGAAAAGGCCGGTCGCTATATTAGTTACTCCACACAGCTATCTCAATACCTTGGTTTTGATTTTTATCGCCTCTTTACACCCATTTTTTTACATTTTGGCATTTTACACCTGGTATTTAACATGATGTGGCTTAAAGATTTGGGCAGTATTATTGAAAAGCATCATGGCTCTCTCTATTATATTATTCTGATGCTGGTGATTGCCGGCGCTTCTAACCTGGCCCAGTTTTTAGTGAGTGGTCCCTCCTTTGGGGGGATGTCGGGTGTGGTCTATGGTTTATTGGGCTTTTTATGGATTCGCGGTAAATGCGACCCCTACTATCATATTATTTTAAATAAACAGGTTGTGGTGATGATGATTGTTTGGTTTTTTGTTTGCCTTACAGGTCTTTTAGGGCCTGTAGCCAATACAGTGCATGGTGTTGGTCTAGCAATGGGAATGTTGTGGGGCTATTTAAGTTCGGGCCAAATCATCAAACGCCACAAGTAGAGTCTCATCCATAGTCTCAAAATCGGACTCTCCAGTCTCATCATCGGACTCTTTCCTTATTTTCTCCACTCTTCACAATAAGTCATAAAATCATAAGCTCTTGTTTTTTCATCTTTTTCTATCCACCATCCACTATCCACCATCCACCTCTTCTGTTGGCACTCCCCTTGCTTTAACAAGGTATCATGATGTCACTGACCGAAAAATCAACCCTGATACGCCAAGGTATTATCAGCCGGTTTTCAAGCTTTACGCATCTTTTTTTAATTGGCGGGCTCTCGTTTGTGGTTGTGATGCTCATCTATCCTCTTCATTCATGGATGCTCGATGTTTTGTTGGCTATTAACATTATGGCAACCTTAACATTATTATTTGTAGCTTTATCGGTGGGAAATCCAATGAAGCTCTCCACTTTTCCTTCGCTTCTTTTGGTTGCCACTCTTTTTAGAATGGCACTTAATGTATCGTCCACACGTCTCATCCTTACTACTGGTGAAGCCGGACATATTATTCACACTTTTGGCGAAATGGTAACAGGCGGCAATTTAGCTGTAGGTTTTGTAATTTTTGTAGTTCTCACCATCATTCAATTTATTGTGATAGCCAAAGGCGCCGAACGCGTTTCGGAAGTAGCCGCCCGATTTACCTTAGATGCCCTACCCGGCAAGCAGATGAGCATTGATGCCGATTTACGAGCCGGCCTTCTTACAAGCGAAGAAGCAAAAACAGCGCGTGATAATTTACACCGCGAATCTAAACTTTACGGCTCTATGGACGGCGCCATGAAATTTGTAAAAGGCGATGCTATTGCCGGTATTCTTATTGTGTTTGTCAACATACTGGGCGGCTTTGCCGTAGGCGTTTTATCAAATGGATTAAGCTTAAGTAAGGCTTTGAGCTTGTATACCATACTCACCATTGGTGATGGTTTAGTCACACAAATTCCAGCCCTCATCATGACCATCACGGCAGGCTTTGTAGTCACACGTGTTGCCGATGAAAAAAATACACGTTCGCTTGGAGCCGATATTGGCCGCGAAATTTTAGAAAAACCCAAAACACTCATTGGAGCCTCGGGTTTATCGTTAGTAATGTCATGTTTACCAGGATTTCCTTTTCTTCCTTTTGCCTTCATTGCAGCCCTCTTATCCGGCGCCGGGTTACTCATCCTGTACATAGCCCATAAAAAAATACAGGAGCCCATGCCCATTGAGTCGCATCTGGAATTAACAGATGATCAGTCTATAGCCCCGGCGCCGGCATCTGCTTTTAGCGTGATGGTAAGCCCCTACCTGTTTAATTTATTCTCAAAGGAAGATCGCTGGAAAAATTTGTTTGGTCATATGCTGCCTAAAATGCGCCGCTATCTTGGACAATACATGGGTATTCATTTCCCCGAAGTGCGCCTCATCGCTTCCCCCCAAGCGATGGGGATGCACCACTACAGTCTTCTGGTGTACGGAGAGGAAGTTGATCAAGGCACCTTGTATCCCGATTCGTGTTTGGTTGCCGGTAACACCGAAGGCTCTTCCGAAATGAACACCACACACGGTTCACGCTTTGGGTTATGGGATTTAAATAAAATTGAATGGCTTAAAAACCAGGGCTTTAATGCTTTAAAACCGGAAGAAATGCTCCTGCGCCATATTGCCAAAACACTTAAAATACACGCAGCCGAATTTGTAGGCATTCAAGAAGTACGTCACATGCTAGATATGACCGAAGCGCATTATCCTGAGCTGGTAAAGGAAGTATTCCCTCGTTATATCTCGCTGCAAAAACTAACCGAGGTTGTAAAACGCCTGGTAGAAGAAGGTATTCCGGTTAAAGATATGCGCCGCATTTTAGAAACCATTGCAGTAAGCCAACCCGACATGAAAGATCCCGTAACGTTAACCGAGCAAGTTCGTATTGGTCTATCGCGTACCATTACCCAAATGCATGCCAACGGACGCGAAATCCATGCCGTGCTTTTAGATAAAAATGTTGAAGAAGAAATACAATCGGGCATTCAAAAAAATGGCAGCGAAAATTATTTGGTATTAGACCCTGCCAACATTGAATCTATTATCAAGCAAGTGTCGGAAGGTTTCGACCGCATAACCCCAGAAATCAACAAAAAGTTTGTCATTTTAACCCAGCTTGAAATTAGGCGACACGTTAAAAAATTATTGGATGCTTATTTCCCAAACATTACCGTGTTGTCGTTTCAAGAACTAGACCCACGCTTTGCCATTTGCCAAGTGGGGGTTGTTTAAAAAAATGGAATCGGAAGAAAAGGCATTAAAGATGATACATGAATCTCAAATAGAATTTGAAAACCATCCATTTTGGAAAAAAGCGGGTGTAACTCCAAAGGCGCTTTTTGAAGCAACCCGTGAGTATGTGGCCAAAAATTTTAATATGCAGGATGAAACTTTTAAAAAGAAATACGAAAAAATGAAAGACGATTTAAAAACACGGTCGGTTGAAAAAAGCCGGCACTACATGGACGGTCATAAAAGTTTAAAAATGATGGCCGGACTGAGGGTATAACTATGTACACACAAAACATTAATATTGGTGTTAGCAGAACATCTGGCACATCTTCTACTTCTCTTAAATCGGATCATGACTTGGAGGTGTCGGTAGCTACAGGATTAATAGACGACATCAACACGCAACTTACTCAAATGAGTCAAGATTTACAAAGTAGCCTTGAGCAAAAACAGGCTCTGGATGAAAAAACAAATTATTTAGGCACCATTTCAACCCACACCCCACAAACCATCGATAATGTTTTGTATTTAACAATAAGCGCCGAGGAAAAAGAAAAATTAAAAGAGCTGGGTTTAAAAGAAGAGAATTTTAAAGAAGTTGACGGGCAACTCTATGTCACCCCCGAATCCGTTAATGCCTTATCCGAAAATTTTAAAACACAAAAACAAAATTTAAACTCCATGGACGAACTAAGCATGCTTAAAGTGCAGTCGCTCATGGACCAACGTAAAAACATGATGATGTTATTATCCAACATGATGGCCTCAAACAATGAAACATTGTCGGCTATCGTGAGGAACATCAAAAACTAGCCACCCTGTGGTTAAGGAGAAACTATGACCAGCAATATCAGCAGCGCCACCGCTAACTTATCGGCAATAAATATAAATAGCTCATCTTTCTCGGGAGTTGATTCCCTCATTTATATACAGCTTCTTTTAGTCCAGGACTATGATGCTCAACTAAAAAGCATGGGAAAGGAAATAAAAAATATAACCACTCTTAAAGGCGCATACCGCAAAGACATTGAGCAGTTACAGTCTCTTTTGGGAAGAGAAAACGTCGGCGATAAGGATAATCCTAAAGTTAAAGTATCAGGGGACGAATATAATTTTTTAGTAAATAAAAATCCTGATTATAGAATTAATAGTGAAGGGAAACTCACTGATGACTATCGGCATCTAACTAAAGATAAGAGCGATGATTTACAAAAAGATAAGCTAATGGAAAAATCTGCAAAATCGGATATCAAATATGTTCAAATAAAAGACAAAAAAACAGGGAAAATGAAAAATTCAAGTACTATCGAAAGTTGTAGTGTCCTTAAAAAGGATATCGAAACCAAAATTGAAACCTTAAAGCAAAAAATGGAAGGTCTAAATGAACAAAGCGAAATAAGCTCATTAAGCCTTCAGTCAATTACAAGTCAACGTAAAATCGCTCTCGATTCGGTAAGTAATCTCATCAATAAACAGGATGAAGGTCTATCCAACATCGTGCGAAATATCAAAGGATAATTATGACAAGTATTAACCCCACGGGCAATTTGGACATGGAAAGCATGCTCAATAACCTGGCCGCTGATTTTGGCAAGGGAGATATTGAGGACAAAAAAGCCAGTAAGGCCCAAATTTCCTCACAAGCACATAAAATACGCGATAAGCGGGCCGATTACATTGATAACTTAAAAAGACAAATGCACCATGCAGTGGGTGGTGGATGTTTTAAATTTTTAAGAGTAGTCACCAAAGTTTTTGACTTTCTCTTAAAACCGCTCTCAGCCGTTACTATGGGACAATTTAAAATTGAGCTTACCAAAACATTGGACATGCTTAAGGATGCTAAAAATCAACAGGCGCTTTTGGGGCTCAAGGTAAAAAGTCAGGAAATACTTAAAGTCATCGACTCACTAAAAAAAATGATGTCCGATGACACATCACACTTACAACAATTAGACGAGCATACAAACAAGGAAAGCCAACGCATTATGGAAATATTAAATGAAATTGAACAGTCTTTTTCGACTTTGAATAAAATCTAGCTTACACAAGAAAAAATGAGCCCAAATACCAGTCTAACGACTGCTTAAAGGCTCTATAAGGAGAAATTTATGAATATTCCATCTACAACCAGCGGTAATGTTGATTTAGTTACTCTCTTAGGGGAGGCCGACCAGGCCATGGGTGACATCAAAAAAGATAATCAACTGATGAAAAAAATTCAATGTGATAAACGCATGGTAGAGCTTGATAAAAACATTGCTTTCCTAAAAAAACAACAGGATCAAATTGGTAAAGGCGGCTTTTTTAATTTCTTTGTTGGGATGTTTGCCAATATAGTAAGTGGTGTTTTAGGAGCGTTAAGTATTATTTTTCCAGCTGCAGCTCCCGCACTCACTATTGCCAATAAATTTGTACAAGGGCTCTGTCAGGGCCTTATGTCAATTAACCCTCATAACAAAAAAGCTGGTGATTATGGCGTCAAAGCTCAAGAAGCATCTAAAAAAGCGGAAGCAGAAAATTATAAAGTGTCAATTGCAGATGAACACCTAAACAGTGCTCAAGAATCACGCCGTCTTATTCGTCAACGCATGGAAGAAGCGATTCGCAATTTACAACAAGGCGCAAGCGCTACCACCAAAGTTTAAAATTTTGCCGCAATAGGAAAGCGCCGCCCTACTCCAAACGCTTTAGAAGTTACTTTTAAACCAGGGGCCGCCTGGCGACGTTTGTATTCGTTAAGTTTAATAAGGCGGATGATTCTTTTGACTGTTACAGCATCATGGCCTTCGGCAATAATTTCTTCTTCACTTTTTAAATCTTCCACATAAGATCGCATGATTTTATCGAGCACCTCATAGGGCGGCAAACTATCCTGATCCCGCTGATTAGGACGCAGCTCAGCTGATGGCTCTTTATCAATAATGGTTTGGGGAATAATTTCCTTTTTACGATTAATATACCGACACAAATCGTAAACCAAAGTTTTGGGAACATCCGAAATAACCGCTAACCCACCAGCCATGTCACCATAAAGCGTGCAATACCCAGTAGCCACTTCCGATTTGTTACCGGTGGTCAGAACCAGGTGCCCCAACTTATTAGAAACCGCCATCAACAAGTTACCGCGTATACGGGCCTGAATATTTTCTTCAGTGGTATCCGGCTTTTTACCTCTAAACATTGTTTTAAAACTTTTTTCGTAGGCTTTATGCTGGCCATCAATAGGCAACAGTTTTGTTTTTATACCCAAATTTTTGGCTAATTTTTTAGAATCGGCCACACTCCCCTTGCTGGAATAGCGGGATGGCATCATAAGCCCCAACACATGATCTTTTCCTAAAGCTTTAGCAGCAAGGGTGGCAACAAGAGCCGAATCGATCCCGCCCGATAAACCCAAGGCAACTTTTTTAAAGCCACATTTTTTTACATAATCTTTCAAACCTAGAATTAAGGCCTGTTCCAATGAATTCAATTCATCGTCTACTAATTCTACTTTTTGAAGATGATCAAGGTCGATAACTTGTGTATCTTCTTTAAAAAATGGGGATTGATGACACAAATCGCCTTGAGCATTGTAAATCATCGATCCGCCATCAAAAACAAGTTCATCGTTACCGCCCACCTGATTCACATAAATGCTTTTAAGAAAATATTTGGATGATAATTGAGACAAAATTTTTCGCCGTTCCTTAATCTTGCCACAGCTATAAGGAGACGCCGAAATATTGATAAGCACCTGAGCGCCGGCAGTTTTAAGTTCACTTACAGGATCAACCGAATACAAACCACCTCTCCAGATATCTTCACAAATACTGAGGCCAAAATGATAGCCTTGATACGCCACCACCACCGCCTCTTGGCCCGGTTCAAAATAACGGTTCTCATCGAACACATCATACATAGGCAATAAGCGTTTTCTCGCCACCTCCCGAATCGTTCCGTCCTGACACCAGAAAGCGGCATTATATAAGGGCAAACCTTCAACGTTCTTATTAACTACAATCCCCCCCAAAACACAGGCAATACCCTGAGTGTAGGGCAAAATATTTTTCAGCGCTTCTTCGTGCTGGGCCATAAAGTAAGGCAAATAAAGCAAATCGCGTGGCGGATAGCCCGTTAACACCATCTCCTGAAAAATCGCGAGCTTGGCGCCCTCTTTTTGGGCTTTTTCAAGCGAGCGGATGACTTTTTGAGTATTCCCAGCAATATCTCCTACCAGGGTATTGAGCTGTATGAGGGCAATTTTCATAAAATCCCTTGACGGGAGGGGGTATATTTAATTAAAAGATAATATATATCAATAAGTTATTTTACCTTTTTCTTTGGAGAATTTATGGCAAGAGTTACTGTAGAAGATTGTTTAGAACATGTTGAAAACCGCTTTGTGTTAGTTCATGTGGCTTCCCGCCGCGTGCGTCAGCTTGAAAAAGGCGCTTACCGCATGATTGGCAGCAAAAACAAAAACATCGTTGAATCGCTCCGAGAAATTGCTTTTGGCAAAGTGCGTCGCTTAGAAGCAAGCGCCACAGAAGAAGAAGCGACTGAAGAATAAATTTACAAATTTAAGTGAGTTTTAATGGTGCTGATTTCGGTCTGGAAATAGTTATCCCTGTTTATAAGATGCAATTTAATATCCTTTACTTCGTTTACTAAAATATTAAGTAATTGATGCATGCCCTGCAACTGCAGGTTATTTCCTTCCCACCGTTCTTGATTTAGATCCCAGCGTTGCTGATTTTCAGTCCATTGTTTTTGATTTTCATCCCAGCGTCTATTATTTTCATCCCAGCGTTTTTCATTCTGAATCAGTAACTTGCCATGTAAATCCAAAGTAAACTCAATGGAATCAAAGCGTTTTTCATGCATTTTTAAAATCAGCTTGATATCTTCTATGTCCTGATCATGTTTCTGTCTAAATTCATCAATTTTTTTCTGATATCTTTCATCCGTCGATTGAACATATTCCACCACAAATTTAAGCTTAGAATTCATTTCTTCTAGTAAAACAGCATTATAATGCTCTATCTTTTCAAGATCTTTTTTTACCATATCGTCACCATAAACAATGAGTTTGTAAAAGTCAAAAAAACAAAAAATTATAGATACTGCCTATCCAAACAACGATATTGTACCGCTTCCAAGAGATGGGCCGTTTGAATATCATCTACCCTTTCCATATCAGCCAAGGTTTTAGCCACGCGTAAAATTCTATCAAACGCCCGTCCCGATAATTGAAATTTTTCCATGATGCCTTTCATAATTTGCTGACATTCGTTATTGAGCTTTCCGTATTTTTTTAAATGCTTCGCCGTCATTTGAGCATTCACCAAAACTTTTTCATTTTTATAGCGCTCTTTTTGTATGGCTCTCACTTGATTAACTCTTTCGCGAATTTCAAGCGAGGTCTCCCGCTTTTCATCACGCTTGACCATGTCGTTAAATGAAACCGGCGGAACTTCAATTTGAATATCGATACGATCTAAAAGAGGACCTGATAACTTGGTTTTGTATTTATGTAAGCTTGATGTGGTACAACGGCAAGCGGTACGCGGATGCCCATAGTAACCACACGGACATGGGTTCATGGCGGCCACCAACATAAAGCGGGCCGGATAAGTAAGACTTGTGGCCGCACGCGAAATAGTAACGCTAGACGATTCGAGCGGTTGACGCAAAAGTTCCAAAACATTCTTTTTAAACTCGGGTAATTCATCCAAAAACAAAACACCATTGTGCGCCAAACTTACTTCGCCTGGCCTTGGATACCCTCCTCCTCCCACCAAGCCTGCATCGGATATACTATGATGCGGGGACCTGAACGGACGCTCGCTCATAAGCGATTGTTCTTTTAAGAGTGAAACAACCGAATAAACGCGGCTGGTCTCAAGAGATTCTTCAAAAGTTAGTGGCGGTAAAATACTGGGTAGTCGCGAAGCCAGCATCGTTTTTCCCGATCCAGGCGGTCCTAAAAATAAGATATTGTGTCCACCACTGGCGGCTACCTCCAGCGCCCGTTTGGCTTGATACTGCCCACAAATATCTTCAAAATCCGTTCCGGGCGTGGGTGCTGCATGTAAACTATTAAATTCAGTTTTTGGTTCGGGAGCTAAGTGTAAACGTCCCTCAATAAATTCTACCGCTTCACTTAAATGTTTAACGCCATAAACCGGTACCTTTCCCACCATGGCTGCTTCCGGCGCATTCACCTTTGGTAAAATAATTCCGGTATATAAATGAGGACTGGCCATCATCGCCATTGGGAGCGCTCCTTTTATAGGACGCAAGTCACCATTAAGCGATAACTCGCCCAAACAAAGAAAACGGGATAAATCAGGATTGGTTATCAGACTTGACGACGCCAGTAAGCCCAAAGCAATTGGTAAATCCAGCGCTGTCCCTTCCTTCCGCACATCGGCGGGAGCCAGGTTAATGGTTATTTTCCGCTGGGCAAAATCGTATCCGCTATTTTTAATAGCCGATATAACCCGTTCTTTACTTTCCTTCACTTCGCTTTCGGGAAGTCCCACCGTATGCCATTGAGGCATGCCCTGCATGGCAATATCTACTTCCACGTCTAATGGATAAGCTTCTATCCCAACAAGTCCTGCTGATGAAACCTTGGATAACATGCCGAGGTATTATTCAAAATTAGTGCCAAAAGACAGTGAAGGGTGAAGAGTGAAAGGTGAAGAGTAAAAACAAGAAAAATCAAAGATTTATAAAAACTAGATAAAAATAAAAAATTATAGGAGTCCGATTTTGAGTCTCACACAGTCCGATTTTGAGACTATTCTGGAATGGGGGGCACTTTATCTGTTTCCAGTTGTTTAAAAATACCAATCAAATAATCCAAAGCCATCGAAAAATCCTGCGGCGAATAACGGCTGTAATCCCACATCATTTTTGCTGGCATGCCAGGCAAGGCCACATTCAAAGCGCCATGGCTTTGTAAAAAGGCTATTTTCTGCTCGTCAGTAGTTAAAGCACTCCATTGTCTTTGGAGGTCTTCGAGGGCTTTAACTATTTTTTTCGATTTAGGGGATACTCTTTCAAGTGCGATAGTGCGCACCATGGCGATCTGCACCTTGACGTCAACGTCATTCCATTTATTTGTCATAGCTTGTACATCAAAAAAACTGTCTTCCGGAATCCTAAAAATATCTTTACGAATGACTTCTTCCAAATCGGACAATAAGAAAGCTTTCTTTGAATCCCTCAATACATTTATTGCCAATATGCCTTCATGGGTGAGATCGGCCAAAATGTGGCCACATGCCACTAACGCCGATGGCGATATATTGCGTGGTACTGTAACACCGCCCAAGGCTTCTAAAATAATATCAGGATTAGGTAAAACAACAGGCTCACTTGAAATTGTTAATTCCAAAGGATCTATTGCTTCTTCACCCCGGTAGAGTTCATAATAATGGTACGCACTATCCAATAAGTCTCTCGCCATATCCCAAGCCGTTTGCAGGTAAGCTACGGGGGCCGATACCATCTGCCAGGCGCCCTTCAACCAATCTATTGGATTGCCTATTTGCATACGCAAGTTATCAGCTTGCATGGGCATGGCATTTTCTCTCATGCTTTCCGGTACAGGTTTGTCCGTTTCACTACTTTGATCCACCGTTAGCATACGAGGGGAGCCAGTTTCATCTGTCCAAAGAAGTATGGCATTGGCATGATAGCCACTAGTTTTTCCATTTGATAACGCTAATACGCCCCTGCCATAAAGTGCTGGCAAGCCAACAGCTCTTAGCATTTGCACCAAAACAAAACTATGTTCTGGGCAAGCGCCGGGATATTTACCTCTTACCATTCTAGTGGGATTATGAATATGCTCCCAATAACTTTGCAAATTACCTGTAAACCCTTCAGAAAATTGCTTATGTATTAAGTCTTGTGAGGGATTAACATTATAAATATAGTGCTCCCTAAATAATCTAAGAACCTCCTGATATCGGTTTGCTGGTCTTAAAGACATTATAAATTCAAGTTTTGGATGCGTCGCAACAATCATATCGCGCGGAACTTCTGTTTCAAATAAAGATCTATGAATAGCCTCGCTTACCAATTCATTATTTAAAAATGCTTCCCAATTTATCGACATCTCATCAATTCCAAACACAGCAACATTATTTATATACTCTATTCCTCTTGCTTCTGGGAAAGAAACAGGAGGCATCTTACCACGATAAGCTTTTTTTCCGTTTTCAGTTAATTGGACAGTTACAGTTGATGTAGAAGGCAGAGCTTCTGCAGGGCTTTGAGTGATTTGAATAAAAGTATCACCTAGCGCATGTTCATTAGAATAGTCGGAAGAGTATGAAATAGTAATAAAAGAAGGATGTTTCCTTGTACCATAGACCTTATAAGTAAAAAGATTTTCACTTCCATCGAGTGTTGTTAAATCAGAAGTGTGCGGCCGCATAACAGTATTTTTTGAAATAGCTGCTGGATAAGATTTTGCATCATTTGTAGTAACTTGCCTTCCTTTGACATTTCCTCTTAGCGTTTTATTAATTTCATCAACAATCGCAGCCAACCTCTCATCCATAATAAGGGAATCCCCCGCCACAGGAATTTCTGCAACGGCTAAAAAAACATCATTGTTGTGTCGTTCTTTAAATTTAAAAACAGGATAATCGGTTAAATAAGTATCACCATCCGGCGCTACACGTGCTATCTTACCAGCATCCACCGAGAGATTGGCTCGCGACGCCAAAACCAAGATAAAAAGAGTGAGCTCTCGGTAACCTCCCCTGGCAATTTTTCCCAGTGGTAACGATTCAGGATTTGTCATAAATCCCCATAAATTTCTCATGCCCTCTTCATTTTCCAAACCAGCATTTCCGCTAACTATTAATTGCTGATATACTGCATCATTATCAATGTTGGCATCAAAAACAAAATATTGGGCTGCCAAATAACGAATATAATCTAAACGCTTGAAGGCATCATTTGCAAACGGTTCAACCTTTAGCATTCTAAAATCGATAGAGGCAGGAAGTCTCGCCGCGAAACTATCAAAAACATTTTTATTTGTATCTGCAAGAGAAGTTCCTGAAGAGATAATCAAATTTCTTCTACTACTAATTCCGCTTCCTTCTCCTAAAAAAGTCTGACCCGACGGAAAAAGTACTTGAGTAGGGCTAATATAAAAATTATCAACACTTCTCAGCATCGTAGTTGCTAAGGGTGCTCCCCTTTTTAAATAAAAGTCACCATTGTTTGGAGTAAGATAAGCTCTAACTCCGCCCCAACTGGAATAGGATGCGGGAAAACTTTGATTATTGAATGTAGCCTTGCCACCTGAATTAAAAATGTAGGCCATTCTTATATCTCCCCTAAAACCCTCAAGCGACAAATTAACTAACCCAGAAGCTGTAGCTAACGGCTCAGAGCCTTGGGAAACAGCACTGCTATCTATCTTTATAGGTTGCTTTATCAAGTCTGCAAAACTTTGAATCATACCTAAAAAATGAGTGCCTCTTGGTTTTGCATATGCTTCTATATGAGAATAGACTGGTACAAATGGTGATGGACTTATTTCCATTGGAGGCAATCTTCTTAAAAGCATCATGGCTCCATAAGGTTGAGTTTTTAGCTGCGGCTTATATCCTGGAAATAAGCCATTTGCCTGTAAAATATTGGCTGCGCGGGCAGGGTTTCTTGCAGACTCATTCCCGATTTTAAAATCACTCACTGAAGCCGCATAGGGGCTTCCAAGTTTAATAGCGGAAGCTGTTTCAAATTGAATTATTACTGGTTGAAATATATTTGCTGTGTCTTTCAAATTTAAATCGCTGATTAAGTCCGATACCGCTCCCATATCTGTTCTGCTTGCTATACTCAATAAAATTACTATTCTTCTACCAACCTCTACTTCTTGTCCATTGGCTAAGGCCCATTGGTACCAAAAATAAAGATAGACCATCTGATGATATTGGATAGGAGTGTTATGAAATGATTCTCTTAACAGAGCTTCATAAACATCAATCGCCATATCAGAAGTCTGTTTAAAACAATCTGGAACAGTACTCATTGCATGCACGACACCCGGCGCAAAAAAATCACCCGACCTAAGAGCTCGTAGTAAGGCCGCATAGTTGGTCATATCGGCCGGCAAAGGATTTATTTTCATATAAACCCGAGGATATTTGTTATACAACATCCTATGTGCAGAGTCATTTCCTTCATATCCCAATAAATGAGTAATACGATAAGAGGCAGCATCTCCCCACATTTTTTGAAAAAGTGGATCATCCTCAATGCCAGGCAAGCCTAATAGTTCCTCAAAGCCCATTATTACAACGTCACCAGCTTTTTTAAGATATTCACTCACACTCACATCATCAGAGTCTGGGTAGCTTAAAGAAACACTTTTAAAAATATCTAATAAACGTTGTAGAGCATACTCCGCCATAATCCTTAAATAGGTTTGTTCGTTAATGTTAATTCTTTTAATTTTAAAATAGGCCAAACGTTCAGCCCGAAAGGCGGCATAATGAGAACCTTCCAGCTCTTGATTTAAAACAACATTAACAAAATCATTTTCAATAGGATCATAATGACCTGCATCTTTTACAATAACTCTACGAACAGGGACTATAATTTGATCATCACTTAAAACTCTTAATGGAGTCATGCCGTCTAATGCACCATTGCTTATATTAAGAGACCGCTCTAACTTTGATATAAGGGCAATACAATCTGCTGGGCTCTGTGAATCAGCGATCTTACGAATATTGGTATCAATATCAATCAAATCAGCATTGAAACCAACAGTCTTTAAAGCTGCTAATTGTTCAGTATAGGGAAGTTCCAAAAATTTCCGAGCCAACTCCACCACGCCCTGATGCTCGTCTGTTGACATTGTGGCAGATAGACCCTGTAATGATACAAATAGTTTATCCGTTAGTTGTGAATAGGAAGTTCTGTATAAATTATTTAACCAGTACTCATTTCCATCAAAATGCCTAGCAAGGGGCAGGATTTGATCAAGAGGAAGTGTCAGGCCACTTTCGTGAGCCCTAAAATAAAATAATTTTTGTTGGGGATTAAAATCGTCAGATATACCTATGGCATACAATAATCGCGTATTTTTATTGCGATTGAGATCACCATAACGTATCGCCATAATGCTAGAATTGTTGACGGCATACTCCAAAGGGCATTTCCCGCATAAGAATTCAATATAAACTGTAATTGCATTGCGCAAATGTCTATCAGTATCGTCTAAGCTAATTTTATCAAAATTAACAGAATCCCTATTATACAATTCTACAAAACGGGCTCGTTCCGATGCATTGGAAAAAATATTTCCCAATTTTTTAATCTCTTCCAGCTGAGTGATAGCAAATTCTGGATATTGGTCAAAAAACCGACTCTCACCTTCCCCTAGAACAGCTGTCGAAGAGGTCTCATGATCTGTCCCTATTGCTAATTGTTTAAAATGAGTTTTAACATCATCCGATAATCTTGAATTTCTTGATAAGGCATAATAAACCCTGGCCTTATTTCTCGCGTCTTGTAAATTGGAAACATCTTTAGTAATTTCATCTAGTTGATCTTGAGTTAGCTCATGCTTACTGCATAAGGATTCCAAGGCCATGGCTATATCTAATTCCCGTATAGATAGCTCATCTATATTGCTTGGTTTTTTAAAAGCCGATATCATTCTCTGGATTGCGTCATACAAAATTTTTACCTGGGAGCTAGACAAACCTGTAAAAGCCTCTACTTCGCTCACTATAATAGCTATCTCGGGCATGGGAGGGAGTAGCCTTAAAGAATCAAAGGCCACTGAAGGATTTCCATTATTATATCCAAAAAGCTCGTAAATCAGATATGCTTTAAATAATGGCTCTGCATCAGGATCATCCAAGATCCTGATAGCTTCCTGCATATCACTAGGCAAATTTGCCGAATTTTTTTTATATTTTATATTATCATTAGGTTTTTCTTCGCTGGTAAAGTTATCATGAATTATTTTACTTTCTGCTTCTATAATAAATCTATTAATCAAATCCAAAAGAGCTTTAGAAATTCCATCTTCTGTGTAAGTAAATGATAACTTTTCGTCTAAAATACGGATTGTCATCCATAGCTCTGATTTTGAAATAGTTGATTCATCGATAATTCCAAGAAAAACTCGTTCCTTCCATTGGCCATTCTTGTTAGCCCATACGAAGGCCGAAGCTCTATTAAGCTCCTCAAAAACCTTTTCTTCAAGGGAGGTATCATTCCAAACATAAAAAAATCTTGTATTAGAAGCAGCTTTTATGGCCATGGGCTGATTCAGCTTATCTATACCTCCTAAATCGTGTGAAGTTTCATCAAACATATTTCCATAATAACGGGGATAAGTTTGAATTATACCAGCAAGCTTAACAGCTGCTTCATTAATCCATGTACTTAGCTGTTTTCTGGCAGCGGCTGGATTATTTTCATAGCTAGATAAAAATGTTTCGGCATCAATTGCTAGTATACTGCCATCAGGCTTTTGACCGCTCAACACCAAGCCTGGATGTTTACCGATGCGCTGCAATCGGCCAGCAGCCAACAGCTGGGCTTCAAATGCTTCACGCTCGGACTCTAAATTGAGAGCTATAAATTCCTCACGTGTCATTGTAGCCGGTGTTTCTTGCTTGGATAATGCTTCTTGCACCTGTCGGTGACGGATTTCGTGCACCAAGGTGCTCACTAACAAAGCAGGGGTTTGTGCTTCTGGAGAATTATTGCCAATTAAAATTTCCTGACTCGCCAAGTTAAACACAACCTGTGTGCCTTCTACATAACGAACAACAACTTTGTTATCCTTTGCCCATTGTAAATAAGCGGCGGTTTCAAAATCGATAGCCTGCAAATCAGAAAAAATATTGGAAGCAATTATAGGTTCTGATCTAATCACTTGAATTTGAGAATCAAAAGCCTTACTACTGTGACCTCCAGCTGCCATATCATATAATGTACTGGCGGATACAGGTAACCAATCAGGCATGAGAGGATCGATATTAACCTGCATAAAATACGAACCGCTCTCCTCCCACATTTCCTTTCCAACACTATCTATCAGCGGTTTTTTGTAGAATTTTGAAGAGAGTTCGCCTAACTGATCATCTACATCATCAAAAATTCTGGCAAAAACATCCGAGGCCTTGCCTAAAGCTTTTAAAAGCGGTTGTTTTGATTCTTGTAAAATTCCTGCAACCCCTCCCCAGGCTTTGCCACCAATGCTGGTACCTGCGGAGGCAACCGACGCCTCAAGCCAGGATTCAGAAAAATCATCCAAAGCTTCCAATAAACTTTTTTCCCCATGCACCCATTTATAAATACTACCGGCACAATGAGTTGATTTATTCAATTTTTCATCATATTCATATCTAACAACTTCCTGAGTTGCTGTTTGTACAAACCCCGACAATGCCTGTGTAGTTAAAAAAAGTTCGGCACTTCCGCTTGCCAGCAGTAAGTCTTCTCCGCCTGTCAACCACACACCAAGCCGGGCGAGGCCTACACCTGCCATGCGCATCAGGACACACGATGTGGCAACCGATAACAATGTAGGCACTAAAAAGCTTTGAGAAAACTTCCAAAAATCATCGGGCATGGCTTCGTCGGCATAAATTTTTAATTGAGCGAGCGATCCACTTTGCTTATGGGTACCATCACCCAAAATAGCCCTTAAACCCAAAATCATATTGCGGGTATAAGCAAGCGTTTGTTCGGCCTTGCTTCCACCAACAGCAGGAATAAACAGAGATTCCAACTTTGCTACTTCTTCTGCATGTTCCCTAAAAAACTCACGTACAGTTTGTATAGCATCTCGAGAAACCGATTCTAAACAACGTATAGCGTGCCGTAGCCCCTCAATTCCCAGTGATGTTTTGTAAGTTTGCGGGTTTTGCAATGCACCGGTAATAGCACCTAAAATTTCTTGCCAACCACACAATTCCTGAGCGGCTTTTCTCAACTCCTCCATAGGCCAAACTTGAGTTAAAACGTTATTCATCAATTCGGCTTCGGGCTCTTGGGTACCTAAAAGTTTTTTTACATCGTCTGTTTCAAAAAGAGTTATGCTACTATAGTCTAATACCATTGACACATAAGTACTCCCCTCTGTTTCACCGTTTTTAACTAACCAATTATTAAGACGTGACACCGTCCAAAAATCATTATCATTTTCAAAGCATACAAAAGCCCAATACTTGGGATCATTAAGTTGCTGAGCATTTGGATATCCCCCCAAAAAAACGCAATAATAACCCTTCTCAATAAATTGCTTTATAACAGTTTGCGCAGCACTTTGAAGTTGAGGATATTTTTTTACAATAAGCTCATAATTTGGTTGCACATTCCCATATTGACTAAGAGAAATAGCATACAACTCCTGTAATTGTTCGCGGGATAACTTGCTTAAAGCCGCAATATTTTCGGGTTTTTGGCCTGGTACAGACTTTAAAATTGCGAGGTAATTGATATCATCGTGAATATTACCCAATTTGCGCACCGATTCGTCAAACTCGCGAACACTTTTTAGCTGTGGATTGTTATGCTCATAAAGCCAAGCAGCCTGATCAATGGCTGTGGTGGAATCTTTTTTAGCGAGAGCGCCCAGCAAAAGAGAGTCGGGAGATTTAGCAACAAGCGACTGACGCACATCCGCAACAGCAACCCGCATACGCTGAGGAATCCATTCGGCTGGCAAATTTGCCAGCCATAATGGCAAAGTTTCCAATCGTTCTTGCACACCGGGTTGACCCGCTTTAGCCATCAAAACAAGGTTATCAATCTCTAAATTAATTTTATCGCGCATGAGAGCCGTATACTGTTCATCTAAACCGCGTAATTGTTTTTCGTACTCTCCCACTTTCTGGCGTACATCCCGGATATGATCCTGATATAAACTCACAGCCTGACGAATATCATTGTAGGCATCCAAGGCATATTCTTTATTACCCTCACTACTCACCCATGAGGGCGTACCCTTCAAAGTGCTAGCTGCTAGACTTAATTTATTTTTAAAATCGTCACTCTCTGCTTCTCTCATTTCAGATTCGGGTATTTTTTTTCGCAACTCGGCTTGCGCCATACTCAACATACGAAGTTTGCTTTCTACAACTTTCAGTTTGTCCTTTAGCGTTTCTGTTGCATTATCAAGGTCATGGGTTTTACCTTCAGCTCCCAACCGCAAATGAGTTATAGGAATAGGATCTTGCGAAATAAAAGAAACATCCAAACTTGGATTGCGTGCTAAAAAGGAAGGTACAAATGCACTCCCCATACTTTTAGATCTTGTCAGTATTATTTTTTTGGAATCATCAACAAACTCATCTAGTGGTTTTAGTTTTTTATCGTAACGTTCTTGGACCTTTTTAAACCAGTGTAATGAAAGATCATGATGAGTAGACTTGTGGGGATTTGACGATACGTCTTCCTTAGCGGCCTGATCAGTTAATACCAAAAGATGTTTCTCGACAGATACTTTCCCCATAACTATAAACTTTCACCCATTATAGTTATCGGCTAAATAGGACAAAAAAATGTCTAAAAAAATAGGGAGTTAGATAGAAAGCGGCAACAAGTTGTTATCACTAATTTAATTTAATTTAATTGTAACACATTGAAATTCCTATAAAAACTTAGCAATGATTTCATTCATCACTTCATGCGTGCCGCCTCCAATAGAAAGCAGGCGCATATCCCTGTAAAGACGTTCCACGGGGTTTTCGCGCATATAGCCCATCCCTCCAAAAATCTGGACGGCTTCATCCACTACCGTTTGACAGGAGGTCACACAAAAGTTTTTAGCCATAGCTGCTTCTTTAAGAATGGGTTCGCCGTCTTTTTTCTTTTGGCAAACGGAGTATAAATATTCTCGAGAAACAGTAAGAAGGGTTGTCATCTCGGCCAGTTTATGACGGATCACTTGTTTTTTTATGAGCGCACCACCAAACGCCTCGCGTGTTTGAGCGTACTCCAAAGCTTTTTCATAGGCAACTTGAGCACTCCCCACTGCCATCCCCGCTAAAAACAAGCGCTCACTTTCAAAATTAGCCATGATGCCATAAAACCCTTTATTTTCTTCGCCGAGGAGATTATCTACGGGCACTTTACAGTCGTTAAAACTAATGAGCGCTGTATCGGATGCCCACCAGCCCATCTTGTCCAATTTCTTTTCCACCGCAAGACCCGGTGTGTTGCGTTCAATCAACAAGAGCGAAATCCCTTCATGCCCTTCTCCACCAGTGCGCACGGCCGTAGTATAAAAATCTGCGCGGCAACCACTGGTGATAAACATCTTGGATCCATTAACAAGATAATGATTGCCCTGTTGTTTAGCCTTAGTTTGAATATGTGCCACATCCGAACCGGCATTAGGCTCGGTAATGGCTAGTGCGGCAATTTTATTTCCAGCCAACACCGGTTTCATAAATTTATTTTTTTGTTCGTCGGTTCCTAATTTATCAATAGGCGGAATGGCAATAGAATGAGAAAAAAGAGACGCCAGCAAACCCTGCGAGGTAGAACGCATCATTTCAGTCACCAACACCATCGTGTGAAAAATATCCGATTCTACCCCACCAAAAGCCGGATCAAATCCCAAACCTAAAAAACCCAAGTCGCCTACTTTTTTATAAAGTTCCTTGGGAAATTCATTTTTTTCCTCCCAAGTGTGAATATGAGGCAAAATTTCTTTTTCAACAAATTTATGAATGGTAGTTTTGAGTTGGTTGTGGGTTTCAGTAAAATAAGTTGTCATAAAACTTTCCCAAACGAAGAGTAACCCACCTCTGTCTCCTCCCTTACCTTAAGGGAGGAGAACTAATAACTAGATATTATTAGAAGCACACGTCCCTCCCCCTTAGAGTAAGGGGGAGGTCAGGAGGGGGTTACTCTTGAATGACAGATTTTAAGATAGAAAAAAAGAGTTAAATAGCCTAGAACTACTCCATGGTTAAAACAGGATTAGGTCAACTTTCATCTTTCTTACCCAAACTTAAAAAGAAACGCGTGGGTGTGTTGGCTCACCCAGCCAGTGTGGATAGTCAATTCAACCACATTGTAGATTTACTTCTCAAAAATAAAATCAATATCACCCAACTTTTTGGCCCCGAGCACGGTATCCGTGGCGAAGCCCAGGATATGGATCATGTGGATTCGTCGGTAGACTCCCAAACCGGTCTTCCGGTAAAAAGCCTGTATGGACCAACACTCGAATCGTTAAAACCTACCGAAAATGATTTTAAAAATATCGATGTGCTGGTGTGCGATTTGCAAGATATTGGATCGCGTTACTATACCTTTATTTATACCATCGCTTTTTGCATGCAAACAGCCGCTAAAACCGGCGTAGAAGTGATCGTTCTCGATCGTCCTAATCCCATTAATGGTGTTGATGTTGAAGGGCCTCTTGTTCAAAAAGGGTTCGAATCATTTGTTGGCTATTACCCTCTTCCTAATCGCCACGGCATGACAGTTGGCGAGCTAGCTCTTCTTTTTAATACAGAATTTAATATTGGATGTAAGTTGCAAATCATTAAAATGAAGGGGTGGAAAAGGACGATGTATTTTGACGACACCGGCCTTCCCTGGGTCCTTCCGTCACCCAACATGCCAACACTTGAAGCTGCCCTTGTTTATCCCGGCCAGTGTTTGGTAGAAGCAACAGACTTATCAGAAGGCCGCGGCACAACAAAACCCTTTGAATTTATCGGCGCTCCCTTTATCGATCCGTATCGTTGGCTAGAGACCTTAAATAATTATCGTTTCGATGGCTTTCATCTCCGTCCCATTTATTATCGCCCTACTTTTCAAAAGGCAGCCATGCAGAATTGTGGCGGCTTGCAGATTCACATTACCGATCGAAACAAAATTATCCCGCTTTATCTCTCCTGTGTATTGCTTAAAACACTGAAAGATCTTTACCCGAACGATTTTAAATGGAGAGCCAAGCCTTATGAATTTGTTGATGAGATTCCGGCCATTGATCTTCTAACCGGAAGTTCGGCTTACCGGGAATGCGTGGAAGAAAAAGGTGATTTGAACAAGCTGTATCAAAGTTGGGAGACGGAGACAAAAGCGTTTGTGAAAAGTAGTGAGAAGTATTTGCTGTACGGGGAGTAACCCCCTCCCGTCCTCCCCCTTAATTTAAGTGGGAGGGGCCAAGAACGTTCCCTCCCTTAGATTAAGGGAGGGACAGGGTGGGTTACTCTTCACACCATTGCCATGCGCTCTGGTTTTAAAAGCGCGCCTTCGCTTTTAACCAAGCCACAGAACTCTTCCTTGTCATTTAGAACGGAGTATAAACCTCCTGCTTGAGAGTGCGCTACAAACTTTCCTGCCTTTAACGCTGTGATACTAGTCTCATCCAAAGTGAATAATGGATATTTGAGGTAATGGTGAAGTTTCTCAAGTGGAATACTCATCCCGCTAAGTTTTTCCGGCGCCAAGGCATCCTTCACATTAAACCCGTCACTCGATATCCGTTTAAGATAACTTAAGTGTCCCAAGTTACCTAAGGCCCCCGCAATATCTTCGCCCAACACCCGCACATAGGTTCCTTTGGAACAGACGACTTCAAAGCTCATTGAATCGGACTGCTGATCCAATAACACTAGTTTTTTAATCTCAATGGAACATGCCTTCCGCTCCACTTCGATTCCCTTCCGGGCTAAGTCATACAGTTTATCTCCATCCACTTTTTTAGCCGAAAACATCGGTGGTATTTGTAGTTGAGGGCCTAAAAACTGATTAAAAACAGACTCAATTTTATCTTTATCTATTTTAGAAATATCTTGTTTTTCAAGTATTTGTCCATAACTATCTAAAGTATCAGTTTTAACACCTAATTGAAGCTTTGCTTCATAGCATTTATCAGCTGCCTCCAGATAATATATAAACTTTGTGGCCTCGCCCGAGGCAGCCACCAGTAAACCTTGGGCAAAAGGATCGAGCGTGCCCGTGTGGCCCATTTTTTTAATTTTAAGATTTCTTTTAATTTGGCTAAGCGCCTTGTTAGACGAAATTCCGGCTGGTTTATCGATGAGGAAAAAACCGTGCATAATTAGACCTACTCTGCTTTTTCTTTAGTTTTATCCAGATCGCTGAAGATTTTTTCCAGCCTTAAGTTGGATTCGTACTTATCATCAAAGATAAATTCTAAATCGGGGGCATATCGAAGAGGTATACGCTGTGAAAGTTCACGCTTTAAAAAACCGCGGCATTTTTTAAATCCTTTATCTGCTTCAGCAACATTAGGGTTTTCCCCATCCACTACATAATAAACGCGCGCTAAATGGAGATCTTTAGTAAAGGAAACTTCGGTAACACGGGCGTGTTTTAATTTAGGTTCGTTAATTTCGGTGATCAGCATTTTGGATAATTCTTCAAAATACTCGGCCGAAACACGTTTTATGCGACGTCCGTCATCCATGGCCGGTTCCTATAATTCGGTGGCAATTAATTCGAGATTGTAGAATTCAAGTACGTCACCAGGTTTAATATCCTGATAACCCGAAAGACCAACACCGCATTCCATACCTTGAGCTACTTCTTTGGCATCGTCCTTAAAGCGCTTTAAAGAGCCAATCTTACCTTCAAACAAGATGACGTTATCACGCAACAGACGCAGGTTGGCGGTACGGGTTACCTTGCCATCAATCACCATACAACCGGCAATAAGACCAATTTTGGAAACCGTAAAAGTATCGCGAACTTCGGCGCGGCCCAAATAGGTTTCTTTGCGAGTAGGAGCAAGCAAACCCTTCATGGCAAGTTTTACATCTTCCACCATTTCGTAGATAATTTTATAAACCTTAATATCCACACCTTCACCTTTGGCAGTACCAATAGCTTTGGTTTCGGGACGAACGTTAAAACCAATGATGATAGCGTTAGAAGCGGAAGCTAAGAGAACATCGGATTCATTTATACCACCCACTGATGAGTGAATAATTTTAAGTTTTACTTTTTCGGTAGACAGTTTCACTAAGGCTTCACGAATAGCTTCGAGTGAACCAAAAACGTCTGTTTTAAGCACCACTGGCAATTCTTTAACTTCGCCTTCCGCAGCTTTTGCAAAGAAATCTTCCAAAGTAACTTTAGATTGGTTAGCGGCATCTTGAGCACGTTTTGCGGCAACGCGGTTTGCAACTACTTCGGCAGCTGTTTGCTCATCTTTAAATACGTTAAAAGTATCGGAAGCCTGAGGAACACCTGCTAAACCTAATATTTGAACTGCATCCGAAGGCTTGGCTTCGGTGACCATTTCGCCACGATAATTAAGCATGGCACGTACTTTACCTTGATGAAATCCAGCAACTAACACATCTCCTACCTTAAGCGTACCTTGCTGTACCAATAAAGTAGCAACAGCTCCTTTTTGCTTATCTAACTCCGATTCAATCACAACGCCCTTGGCTAATACCGAGGGATCGGCTCTTAATTCTAAAACTTCCGATTGAAGCAAAATACCATCCAGTAATTCTTGAATACCCACTTTGGTTTTGGCCGACACTTCAAAACTTAAAACATCACCACCCCAATCTTCAATCAAGAGTCCTTTTTCGGAAAGTTGACGCTTGATGCGATCGAGATTAGCTTCAGGTTTATCAATTTTATTAATAGCCACCACAATAGGTACTTCGGCAGCACGCGCATGATCGATTGATTCAATCGTCTGCGGCATAATACCGTCGTCTGCAGCCACAACTAACACCACAATATCGGTAACACTGGCCCCACGGGCACGCATGGCGGTAAAAGCTGCGTGGCCAGGCGTATCAAGAAAGGTAATTTTTCCCTTAGGAATTGTAATTGTGTAGGCGCCAATGTGCTGAGTAATACCACCCGCTTCGCCAGAGGCCACATTGGCCGAACGAATAGCATCTAAAAGAGATGTTTTACCATGATCCACGTGTCCCATGATGGTGACAACAGGAGGACGGTGTTCCATGCCCTCTTCACTTTCAATACTTAATTCTTGCAATACTTTTTCTTCGTTAAAGGCCACATCGCGCACTTCGTATCCAAACTCTTGCGCGAGCAAGGTTGCTGTTTCAATATCGATAGCCTGATTTTGAGTAGCCATACTACCCATGCCCATCAATTTTTTAATAAGCTCACCAGCCTTCACGTTCATTTGCTGAGCAAGATTAGCAACAGTAATAGCCTGATCAACTTCTACAATACGCTTAGAAGCTTTAATTTGTGTAATGGAGGTTTTTTTAAGTCCTTTTTTGCTAATGATTTTTTTCTTTTTAGCGCCGCCTTTAGAGGGTTGAAAAATACGTGTAATGGCGTCACTACCAGCCAAACGACTCAGCTGAGTTACAGAAGCTACACGCCCAAAACCTTCAAACTCATCCAAGCTATCAATACCACGTTTTTTGCCACCTTTTTTTGCAGCCTTGTTCTTTTTTGTATCTTCTTCATCTTCTATATCAACAGCAGACACCTCACCATTGGCGGGAGCCGCAGCACCACTAGCGGCCTGCTTGGCATTGCGCAAATTTTCAGCCACAATTGCTTCTTTTGCTTTTTTAGCTTCTAGCTCTTGCAATTCTTTTTGCTTAGCAAGAGAAGGCTGACCCACATCAGGAGCTTTAATAACGGTTACTACTTTTTGCTGGGGAGGATGATTTTTATCAAGAACCACAGTACGACTAGAACCTACTTTGGCAGTAGGAGGCGCTTGTTCCGCTACAGGCTGTGAAGGCACAATAGTCTTAGGGGGCGCAGCTTTAACAGTCTCTGCCGGCTTTACCTTTATTTCTTCGGCAACTGGCGCCGGAGCATCCGTTGCCTTGGCACGGCGACGAATGATGTTAGTTTTTACACGTTTTTCAACGACTTCAATTTTATCATCCATAATTTTTTAAGCCTGTTCATCGGCACTCAGAACCTCGGTAGGTTCTTCGTCATCAACTGCCGTTTCGGCCTTTCTTAATTTTACATCGGCCGAACGGGCACGAGCGGCAGCTTCCTCCGCTTTTTTGGCATCATTTATTACTTTGGCTTTTTCAAAAATACCGTTTAACACGTCTTTAGACATACCTGGAATTTGAACAAACGATTCCAAACCAATTTCGGCAATTTCTTCGGCAGAACGGAAAGCATGACTGTAAAGAACGGTGGCCGTAGCATCATCAATACCCAAATCTTCCACCAGTTTTTGCTTGGCCATTTTGGCCAATTCTTCCATTTTGGTTTCGGAATAAATATCAATATTCCAACCGGTGAGGTTGGCGGCCAAGCGTACGTTTTGTCCTTTACGACCAATAGCCAGCGACAACTGATCATCGGCTACAATAATTTCCATGGCTTTTTCGTTATCTTTAATAATAACCTTGCTCACTTCGGCAGGAGCAATAGCATTACAAACAAATTTAGCCGGATCTTCATCCCACAACACAATATCAATTTTTTCACCGCGCAGTTCCTGAACCACACTCTGCACGCGAGAACCTTTCATCCCCACACACGCACCCACTGGATCCACATCACCATCAGCCGAGTAAACAGCTACCTTGGCACGCACTCCGGGTTCGCGAGCACAACTTTTAATTTCTACAATCCCTTCGGCAATTTCGGGAACTTCCATTTCAAACAACGCTTTTACCAAGCCAGGATGACGGCGCGATAAAATAACCTGCGAACCTCTACCCGAGTTGTTGAGCTCTAAAAAGTAAGCCTGAATACGATCGTTGGTTTTATAGGATTCGGTAGGAGATTGTTCTTTGTAAGGAATAATAGCTTCCGTTTTACCCAAATCTACAATCAGGTTTCCTTTTTCAAAACGACGAACCACACCTGAGATAACCTGACCCACGCGGTCTTTGTATTCCTGGAAAATCACATCACGTTCGGCATCGCGCAACTTTTGAATAATAACTTGTTTAGCGGTTTGAGCAGCAATGCGGCCTAAAATGGAGGCATCAACTTTTTGACCAATACTATCGCCAACGGTTGCATCCGGATCGAGCTTGGCGGCTTCGGCTACCGATACTTCGGTATGGGGATTGGTAATTGTTTCGGCAACGGTTTTAAATTCAAAAATTTCTACTTCTCCCAATTCTTCGTTATAGGTGGCTTCCAAGTCACCCAAAAAACCGTATTTTTTACGGGCGGCCATCAGCATAGCCGATTCAATAGCCTCCACCAGCGCTTTGCGCGGAATACTTTTATCTTTTTCAATTTGTTCTAATACGCGGTTTAAATCCTGCATCATACTTTTCTCCTTATAAAACTTCCAAATTAGCTTTTAAAACCAAATCAAACGGGACTAAAAAATCTTTCTTATCAATTTCAATCACCATTTGTTTTTCGTCCAACTTTTTTAAAACCCCTTTATAATTCTGACGTCCATCAATAGGCATTTGGGTTTTTACCTTTACCATTTTTCCCAAAGCGGCCTCAAAATGCTTTTTCTTTTTTAAAGGACGATTAACACCTGGAGACGACACTTCTAAATCATAACGGTGCGGGATATCACACTTTACATCAATTACCGTATCAATCATTTGGCTTACTTTGGAGCAATCGTCCAAATTAACCCCACCCTCTTTATCCAGATAAACTCTTAAAACATTGCGACCCAAATCTTTGGTCCATTCTACATCCACTACTTCAAAACCTTCAGCCTCAACTAGAGGAGATATTTCGCCTAATACTTTGTCTGTTATTGCTGTCATTTATAATCCCCAACTACGGGATAAGTCTTTTATCCGAAAACAGCCATGCAATACATGCCTCTTTTCGGTAAAAGGTAATCCCCAAACTGCGGGATAAGTCTTTTATCCAAAAACATTCGTACGCTGTACGAATCTTTTTGGTAAAAGACTAAAAAAAAAGCCAGAAAGGAAAGATCCATTCTGGCCCAGTAGAACCAAAACTAAGGACACGTATATATATTATAGATAATGCTCTGGCAATGAAAAAATCAAAGATTGGGGTATTTTTTTAGTAATATCATAGGATTAAGACTCCATTCTCAAGCGATCGATGAGAGTATTCATGTCGTCGGGAAGCGGGGCCGTAAGCTTTAGCTTTTTAGCCGTAATTGGATGATAAAACTCCACTTTATGGGCATGAAGAGCCATGCGATTGATAGGAAAAGCCTTCTTTTTTTCGGCAGTTCCATACACCTTATCACCCACTAAAGGGTAACCCAGGTTACTCATATGCACACGTATTTGATGGGTACGGCCGGTACCAATCCGTACAAAGAGCAAAGTAGCCTTTCCATAGCGTTCTTTAACCCAATACTCGGTACGGGCTTCAAGAGCATCTTCATCATCTTCATCGGCTACCCGTGATTTTTTACCCCCCTTAAACTGACCTTTTACCAGCTTTTCTTTAATGAGTTCATATTCTTTTTCTACATCCCCTTCCACCACAGCCACATATTCTTTTGTAATTGTTCTATTGCGAAATTGATCGGCCAAGGTGTTGGCAATTTTCTTTTTGGTAAAAAGCAGAATACCCGAAGTTTCTTTATCGAGACGATGCATTTGCCCTAAATAGGGATGAGAACCTTTTACCTTACGTTTAAGATAAGCCGCCACCTGGCTCACAAAACTATCGTAATCGATAAATGCAGGTTTTACTGCCGCTAGAATATAATCGTCTTCGTAAAGAGTGTTCACAAAGTGGTAACGGCCTGTAGCGGCCTCAGGCATGGTATCAAGACTTGCATCACCCTCTAAAATATTAACTCTATCGCCTCCTTTTAAATTCCACGAGGCAATATAGACGGTTTTGTTATTCACAAGAACACGCTTTTGATCGATAACTTGTTTGATTTTTTTGTGTGTCCAATCCGGGTATTTGCCATAGAGAAAAGCCTCTAAGCACACTCCTTTTTCGGATTTTTTAACACGGAAAAAACTTGAATCTTTGCTCATAAATACTTTTGTTTACTTGTCTCCCTTTGTAAGGGGGACTACAGGGCGGAGTCAAAGTTGGCTACCTCCCCTAACCCCTCCTTACAAAGGAGGGGAAATACTGCTAACAGATTAGAATTTTTCTTTAGATAACAACACCACAAATTCGCCCTTGGTTTGATCTCCCTTAATTTGAGGGATAATTGTTTCCAAGGTACCATAATAAAAACTTTCAAACTTTTTGGTCATCTCACGTCCTACACAAAAATGATAGTCTTTAAAATATTCGTTCCACTCCACTAAACGCTTCTCTATTTTATGCGTGGTTTCATAAAAACAGTGTATCCCCTCTTCCAAACTTAACACTTTGTCGTAAACCCTTTTACGCTTGGAAGGCTTGGGCGACAAAAAGCCCCAAAAATGCAAAGGTTCGGTGGGTAAACCGGCTACTGAAAGTGCTGTAATTAAGGCCGATACCCCCGGAATAGGAACAACCTCAATCCCTTTTTCTAAGGCGGCGGCCACTAAACGGGCACCCGGATCAGATAAGGTGGGCGTTCCGGCATCGCTGACAAGAGCCATACTTTCCCCAGCTTCCAGGCGCCTTAAAATATAATCTTCCTTGTTGCTTTTGGAATACTCAAAGTAAGAAATGAGTTCTTTTTGAATACCATAATGGTTTAAAAGCGGACGCGTATGGCGGGTATCTTCAGCTAAAATGGCATCAACTGTTTTAAGAGTCTCCACAGCGCGGAATGTGATATCGCTTAAATTACCAATGGGCGTTGAAACAATATAGAGTGTCAAAAGATTAAGTGAATGGTGGATAGTGGATAGTGAATGGAAAGAGCTTTCTTTGACCATTCACCATTCACCATCCACTATCCCCCCTCATATTCCCCCGGTGCCAGGATGGGAGAAAGACAACAATCAAGCTTTAAGCCAATCTCTTCCCATTCATCGCGCGTTTTACTTTTAAAAATTGTTTTCAGTTCATCACACACTTGAGGAGAAGCATCAATATAGCCCTGATTCATCCATTCGGTTTTACCCACATGCGTACAAAACTTGTTCCAAAACTTCTCTTCTAAGGCTCCCATGGCTACAAATTTGCCATCTAAAGTCTCATAAATGCGATAACGCCCTAATAAACCTGTAAAGGCATGCTCATCCATACCATGGCTATAAAAAATGGTACGGATAGACGATAAAGAGAGCATCTCGCTTACCATGGCAATATCCAAATGCTGGGCTTTTCTGTTTTTACGGGGTGTCACAAGACTACTCACAATTTTAAAAGCCCCCATCACACCTCCACCCACAATATCGGCCCATTGAACTTTGGAAAGATGAGGTGCATCAAGCAAGCCTGCATAGCCCATAAAATTCATATCATGACCCGCCATTTGCGATAGCTTTCCTTTTTGGCCATAGCCTGTAATGGAAGCAAGAATGATTTTAGGATTTATCTTTTTAAGATCTTTAAAGGAAAGTT
Source organism: bacterium (assembly GCA_019695305.1). NCBI lineage: Bacteria > bacterium. Next base: position 673 of record JAIBAG010000005.1, on the reverse strand, counting down.
TAAAATGATCCATGGCTCCTGGACGGAACGATTCAACCACCACATCTGCCTTTTTAATAAGGCTTAAAAGTTTAGAGCGTCCTTTTTCGGATTTATAATCAATGAAGGATATTTTTTTATTGCCATTTAAATGTTGGTACAGTGCCGACTGCCCATTTTTAAGAAAGGGAGGGATGGTTTTGAGATAATCGCCGGTGCCCGTATCCTCCACTTTAATAACTTTAGCCCCCATGGTTGCCAAAATATACGTACACATAGGTCCGGGAAGCAAACGAGAGAGATCGATAATGGTAATTCCTTTGAGCGGTTTCATAATTTTGAAGATAGTCTGTTACAAGAAAGCGTTCCAGAAATTTTTTAAGGCAAAAAAAAACCCCCCGATTGCGCGGGGGGTTTGATTCTTTGAAAGAATCGCTAAGTTATTTCTTTTTCTTCTTAGCGGTTTTCTTTTTAGCTGTTTTTTTCTTAGCAGCTTTTTTCTTTGCAGCCATGTTGCCCTCCTTTTAGGTGGTGTGGGTTAATAAAATTGCTTAACTGTTTGAATTATACGAAGTTTATAAAAAAAATGTCAACACTAATTTGAAAAAAATTTACATTTTTTTCATTTTTGTCTTGAACTTTTTATTTTTATTAACCCATTTTTTGTTCACTAACCCGGTGAGTCCATAGTTTT